>JBMLOK010000119.1:1249-4856 GCA_049243005.1 Bacteroidia bacterium
AACATCAAATGCATCACCAACTATTCCATAATCTGCCGCTTTGAAAAACGGAGCTTCCGGATCTTTATTAATTGCAACAATAACTTTTGATGAACTTACTCCTGCCAAATGTTGGATTGCTCCTGAAATTCCTATTGCAATATATAAATTTGGTTTAATAGTAATACCTGTTTGTCCAACATGCTCGCTATGTGGTCTCCAATGCATATCACTTACAGGTTTTGAACAAGCAGTAGCAGCGCCTAATGCATTAGCCAAATCTTCAACTAAATGCCAGTTTTCAGGTCCTTTTAAACCACGACCACCACTAATAACTAATTCAGCTTCTGTTAATGCAATTTTACCACTTGCTTTAGATACTTCAATCGATTTGGTTTTAAAGTCATTTGCATCAACCTGATTGCTTGCCGGAACAATATTTACGGCATCATTAGTTTCATTGATAACAAATGAATTTGGAGTTATAGAGATAACTTTTATATCAGAACTCATGTTTACGTTAGCAAATGCTTTTCCTGAAAAAACGGTTCTTTTAACTGTAAATCCATTTGATAAATCAGGATATGAAATAACTCCACTAACAATTGCAGCCTTTAAGCTTGCAGCTGTTCTTGGTGCAACTGATTTTCCACTGTAGGTGTTTGAAAATACAATTGTTTTACTGTTTTCTGATTTTGCTGTTTCAGCTATAATTTTTGAAAATACTTCTGCATTAAAATTAACAACGGAATCATGGTTAAAAGAAATAATTTTCTCTGCACCATTTTTAGCTAATAAAGACAATTGCTCTTCATTAACATTTCCGATTGAAATTGCAGTGCAATTTCCTCCTGTGATTTTAGCTACTTCTTTTGCATAAGAAATTGCTTCTAAAGTAGATTTTTTAAAAATACCATCACTGTTTTCTGCAAATACTAAAACTGACATATACTTAATTATTATTTTGTTGTTGTTACTATCCAGCCATCATTCATTTCAAATTTTGGATTTTCCGGTAAAGCTAAATTTACTAAATAACTTGCCCCAAATCCAATTCCTAATGAAACTAAAAATTGTTGACCTCTGCTTATATTATTTTTATCAATCATTTCAGAAATAAGAAAAAATGTACCAATGGCTGTTCCAAGTTTTAAAGTTTGTTTCAGCATTTTCCTGCCTATGCTAATTCTTCTGAATTTAACAAAATCTTTCAAAAGAATCTCCTTGTAGGAAGGACCATTTTTTTCAAAATTCTTCCTTAAACCCGGGTGAACAAATCTGGTATCATTTCCCATAAAAACACTGCTATCTGTTATGGCGAAAATATCCTGAGAATAAAACTCCTCTTGATTTCTATAACCATTATAAATAAGTGCTAACTGGTCTCCAATTCTTGCTTTGATTGATTTACCTGTTTTTTTATTGATAAAGACCAATTCCTGTGCATGTAATTCTGAGCATAATCCTAAAAGGATTGTTGCCAAGAATAATACCTTCATCAAGCTTTGGACTTTTAACATTGATTAGATAACTTTTGCTTCCTCGTTTAATATTCTGATTAAATCACCAGCATTTGATGCATCAATCATTTTACAAGCTCCTTTTGGAGCTGGTAATTCAAACGATTGTGTGCTACTTCCAATTGCTGAACTTTGTGCTTCAATTACCTGAAGAGGTTTAGTTCTTGCAGCCATAATTCCTCTCATGTTAGGAATACGTGGTTCAGTTAATTCTTTTTGAGCACTTGCAACAAAAGGGAAATTGCAAGAAAGCTTTTCTTTTCCTCCATCAATATCTCTTTCCATGGTTGCAGTATTTCCATCAACTTCAATACTTGTAATTACATTTACACTTGGCCAATTTAATAGAGATGCTAAAATTCCTGAAACCATTCCTCCATTGTAATCAATGCTTTCTCTTCCTGTTAAAATCAAATCAAAGCCTTGAGAGCTAGCATAATTTGCAATTTGTTCAGCAACAAAATAAGCATCTGCAGGTTCAGCATTAATTCTTACAGCATCATTGGCTCCAATGGCTAATGCTTTTCTAATACTTGGCTCTGTTTCGGCTAAACCAACGTTAATTGCTGTTACAGTTCCACCAACTTTTTCTGTTATTTCTAAAGCCTTGGTTAAGGCAAGTTCGTCATAAGGATTAATAATGAATTGTACTCCTTGAGTATTAAATTTTGAGTTGTTTTCTGTAAAAGAAACTTTCGTAGTTGTGTCAGGCACATTGCTGATGCAAACAAGAATTTTCATATTGATAAATTATTCGATTTCAAATGGTAAAACTTGACTTTAATTGAGTCAAATGTGTTGCAAATAATTATTTTTTTTTCAATTTGAGTAACCATATTCTCCCCAAAAGAATAATTATTCATAAAATTACACTAAAATAGTTGAAATTATAGCTATGGAAATGATGAACAGAAAGGAAAAATTGTTTGAAATGTTATTGCAAAGTCCTGAGGATGTGTTTTTAAACTACGCAATTGCGATGGAGTATAAGTCTGAAGGGAATTTAAATGAATCAATTTCTTTTTTTGAAAAATGTCTTCAAATTCAAGCAAATCATACGCCTACAATGTATCAACTTGCTCTTATTTTTGAAGAAATGGGAGATTCAGAAAAGGTTTTATCAATTTTAAATACCGGAATCGAAATTCTTAAAGCTACAAAAGATCTAAAATCATTAAATGAATTTCTTTCGTTAAAGGAAATGAATTCTGATTTTTAGAATGGATTTATTTTTTTCTATTAAAACCTATATTTACATAGTTTAGGGTTGATTGGCACCTATTCAAATAGATTATTAGTGTTTATTTAATTTTTTTACTTTTTTCTGACGAAATTTAAATATTTGGTAATCAGCATATAATTTATACTTGAGATGATCAGTTTGTATCAATTATTAACTGGAAAGTTGATTTTGGCCATTTTTTCTTTATTTAGCAGCGATTTAACTATTTAAATCAGATTTAAGTACTCTAATGAAGAATTTTATACTGCTTTTCATAATTTTTGTTTTTGCCTCTTGTGGCAGTGAACAAGGCGCGAGCTTAGGCGTATTACATAGCGATGCTCCTGCTGTAAGAAGTGATTCAGCAATGATTGCGAATTCATACAAAGTAGTAACTTTTGATAAGTTTGTTGAAAAGCCAATTTTAGCCAAGGTTTGGGTTGATACAACTGTCAATTTTCATTTTTCTGACCTAATTGAAAAAGATAAATTCAAGATTAAAATTGTTGGTGATGAATACTATGATGCCATGGTATATTTTTGGGTAGTAAAGAAGGATAGAAGTTTAATTTTTGCTGATTCTTTTCCTTTAATTGATGCATTATCAATTGCTTTAGAAGGAGGTGGGCACTATGGCACTGATTCTCAAAAAGAGAGATTTGTAAGAAGATATGTAGATGGATTTTTAGATCCTGAAAATATTAGTGGAGCCATATTAGATGAATCAGCTAATTTAGTTGAAGAGTATAAAGTTCATCCCAATTTTGAAACCTTAATAGCTGATAGTGCATACAAAACTTTTAGTTATGCAAAAAAGAAAAACAGCGAAACCTTAATCTCATTTAGCCCTGTTCAAAAACAGGCAATGGTTTATTATGAATACTAG
>JBMLOK010000120.1:0-1728 GCA_049243005.1 Bacteroidia bacterium
CATCTTTAATAGTTACAAACCAAGTTCCAACGATTGAGAATAATATACCTAAACCGCAAATAACCATTGGTAATAAAATTGGAGACATTCCACCAAAATTATCAGTAACAACGATTTCTTGTCCTAATACCATTGTAGCTAAAATTGTTGCAACATAAGAACCGAATAAATCCGCTCCCATACCTGCAACGTCACCTACGTTATCACCTACGTTATCTGCAATAGTTGCAGGATTACGAACATCATCCTCAGGAATACCAGCTTCAACTTTACCAACTAAGTCAGCTCCTACGTCAGCAGCTTTTGTATAAATACCACCACCAACACGAGCAAATAATGCAATTGATTCAGCTCCTAATGAGAAACCTGTTAAAACTTCAATTGCAGTTTTAACTGTATCAGCACCTAAATCAGCAAAAATATTTAAGAAAGCAATAAACAATCCGCCTAAACCTAAAACAGCTAAACCGGCAACACCTAATCCCATTACAGTACCACCTGTGAATGAAACTTTTAATGCTTGTTTTAAACTGGTACGAGCAGCTTGAGTTGTACGAACGTTAGCTTTAGTAGCTACTTTCATACCAATATAACCTGCAGTTGCAGAGAATACTGCTCCTATAATGAATGAAATCGAAATAATCCAGCTAGAGTGAATTGGTTTGCCATTGATTTCGTGGATGGTTCCTGAATAAGCTAATAATGCAGCAGCAATTGCTACGAAAATGCTTAAAACTTTCCATTCAGCTTTTAAAAAGGCCATTGCTCCATCGGCAATATAACCTGCAAGTTCTTGCATGTTTTTATCACCCGCATCCTGTTTACTAACCCAGGCACTCTTAATGGCCATTACTATCAGGCCAATAATCCCCAACGCAGGGACTAAGTAGATTACATAATCATTCATAAGTATTTATTTTTTTATCAGTATTTATTTTTCAAGCCTGCGAAAATAGCATTTGCCAAACATATTTGTTGCATTGGATTTTTTTAGGTTTTTATTGTCTTGATTTTCAAAACGTTGTAACTGCCTATATTTTTGCTAATTAAAGGTAGGTGTAAATTTAATACATGCGATTTACACTGTTTTTATTCATTATTTTTAGTCGGATAAGCCTGTTTTCTCAGGTTTTACAAGGCTTTTCAGGTTCAGAATCTTTAGGTTCAGCCCAAAATGTAATTATTCCTCATTCTGCAGGAAATTTATTTCTTCAACCCGCAGTTCCATTGAATAATTTGGGTTATTATTCTTCCTTTTCATCGGTTGTTCCTGCAATTTCGACTTCCTTGTCTGATTTTCAACTGATATTAGTAAAACAAAATAAGCTTAGTGCCTTTAAAATTGGGCTTGTACAGGCAAATGAAGCTCAATTAAAGAAGCAAATTTTTGTACTTGGGATTTCAAAAAAAATATTACCTGAATTTTTTATGGGAATCGACCTGCTTTACTTTCATTCAGGAATTCCTGAATATGAATCAGGAAATTTACCTGGGACTCAATTCTCGTTTTTTTATAAAATTAATTCAAATATTCAGGTGGCTTCTAATTTAGGATTGATGAAATCTTTCAATTCAAAAGAAACCCTTTCCGATTATTATAGATTGAATCTTTCATGGCAATTGGTTCCAAAACTCAAATTTTTAATGATGACTAAGAAAGAGCCTGATGTTAAATCCTCCGAACAATCCTTCGCATTTCAATTTCAAAAGCCGGAATCATCGTTTTAT
>JBMLOK010000120.1:1828-3920 GCA_049243005.1 Bacteroidia bacterium
CAAAATTGGGAGAACATCATTAAAAATCACCCCGATTTTTCTGCTGATGCCAATTTGCAACAAGATTTAATTTTAAAACTGGAGGATTTGTCAAGCCATCCGCTTTCTTTAAATAAATGTACTGAGAAAGACTTGATGGAAATTCCATTTGTGAATTTGTTGGATGCACAGTTAATTATCAAACATAGAATTTTAAATGGCGACTTTTTATGTATTGAAGAATTGGTAGCTGTTAATGATTTGAAAATAGAAATGGCGCTTTGGATTCGACATTTTGTGTTTGTAGATAAAAAGCTGATTTCATCCATTAAATCTAATAGTTATAATGATAATTCAAGAGTGGAACTCAACTTAACCAGAATGTTTAAATCAAGTGATGTTGACTTGTTCCACAAGCAATATTTTCATGATTTGCTCAAATTTAAAATGAAACTTTCTGATGCCTGGCAATTTGGTTTCAATCTTGAAAATGATGCAGGCGAAAAATATACTAGCTTAAAAAATGGAGTTTTTGATTTTCGCAGTTTTCATCTTTATTACCAAGGGAATACACGTTTAAAAAGAATGGCTATTGGCGATTATCGTTTGCATTACGGACAAGGTTTAGGACTTGGATTGGGTTTTGCACCCGGAAAAGGTGCTCAGGTTTTAAATGCAATTCGTTTTAATGATGGAATTAACAAATTCAGTTCTTTTGATGAAAACCGATTTTTTAGAGGAATTGCTTTTTCGTATGATTTTAAATTATTCGATTTGGATGTGTTTTGCTCCTATAAAAACAAAAGTGCTAGTTTAGTTTCTGATACTTTAATGTTAGGTTCGATTTATGAAACAGGTCTTCACCGAACTGAATCAGAATTAGCAAAAAAGAATCAATTAGCTGAATATTTAGTAGGTTTTCATTCTCGATTTCAAATCAAAAAAATAAAATTTGGCTTATTGGCTTTGCACAGGAAATTGTCGGAAAACTTGCAACTTGATAAATCAAAGCCTTATCAATTTTGGACTGAAAGTGCTTCAAATTATTATTTAGGAGGATTGAACCTTCGTCTAAATTATAAAAATTTACTTTTGGCTTCTGAACTAACATTTGATTCTTATCGCGCTCATGCAGCCCAAATAACAGGATTGATGGCTTTTGATTCAAAACTTGATTTTGTTTTTTTAATCAGAGATTATTCCAAAAACTACAACAATCCTTTTGCCAATGGAATGAGTGAATGGGGAAATCAAAATGAACGTGGATTTTATTTTGGAACTTCATATAAAATAACAAGGAATTTAAGTTTATCGGCTTTTTGTGATTATTATGTTTCAGATTGGTTAAAGTACAGATTTCCAAGTTACAAATGGGGTTTAGATTACTTCTCTGAATTAAAATATGAACTCCGCTCAGGGCTAAAAACCGGCATTAGAATGAGGAGAATTAGTTCAGAAGAAAATCAAAATAATTCTATCAAGCCCATTGTTTCCGCCCAGTTACGAGGATTCCTTCAGTTTAAAATTCATAAAAACATAGAATTATTAAGCAGGTATGATTTAATCTCAAAATCAGGAACATCAAAATTGAGTTCAAATTTATTTATAGAGGAATTAGAATGGAAATCACAAAAAATGAGCATCAATATTAGGTATTCGATTTTTAGTTCAGACGAAAACGGACCTTTATTGTATGCAACAGAATCGGAATTAAATGGAGTTTTTGGACTCAATACCTACAGTGGAAATGGGAACTCAGGTTTTTTTATGATGAATTATTCAGTATCAAAAAACTTCAAAATTGGGACGAAATTGGGTTATTTAAAATCAGATAAACGTGAGTTTACAGAATATGATTGGAAACTACAATTGCGCTTTAAATTCTAATTTTTACAATTTTAGGAGGTAAAAAAAGCTGAAATTTAATGTTAAAGTGGCGATTGACTTCTTTACATCGTATTTTCGCGCAATTATTTAATCGAATCATGGATTTATTTGACAAACTTCAGAAAAAACTCGGCCCATTAGGACAATATGCCGATGATGCCTATGGATATTATATGTTCCCAAAATTAGAAGGGGAAATTGGTCCAAGAATGACTTTTCGTGGTAA
>JBMLOK010000121.1:0-9234 GCA_049243005.1 Bacteroidia bacterium
TGTGTTGTGGTGCTTGTTTACAAAGTGTAAGTGAATACGAAAAGAGATATGGCAATCAGATTAGAATGATCTTACAAGGTGAAAGTGGTCCCATTTATATTGCTGAGGGAACACAAACATTTTTGCCTTTTCAGTTTGATGGTGAGTCATTGAAAAAAGAATAAAATGAGTGAATTTAAGATTGAGGCGAATTTTGTTGATATAAGAAATAGAAACATTTTTCCTGCAGAGATTGAAGTAAAGGATGGGAAAATTTATTCCATCAAAAAAATAGAAAAAGAACTAAGTCAATACATACTTCCCGGTTTTATTGATGCACATGTTCATATTGAAAGTTCCTTGTTAATTCCTTCAGAATTTGCTAGAATGGCAGTATTACATGGCACAGTTGGAACCATTAGCGATCCTCATGAAATTGCCAATGTATGTGGTATTGCAGGTGTTGATTTTATGATTCAAAACGGAAAAAAAGTTCCTTTTCATTTTTGTTTTGGTGCTCCAAGTTGTGTTCCTGCAACGGTTTTTGAAACGACTGGTGCAAAATTACTTTCAAATGAAGTAGATACTTTATTGCAACGTGATGATATTTATTACCTCACCGAAATGATGAATTTTCCCGGGGTTTTGTTTCAGGATGCAGAGGTAATGGCGAAGTTAAAATCAGCCCAAAAATACAATAAACCCATCGATGGACATGCGCCCGGTTTAAGGAATGAACAGGCTGCTTTATACTTCTCACATGGCATTTCTACCGACCATGAATGTTTTACTTATGAAGAAGCTTTGGATAAAGCCAAATTGGGTGTTAATATATTAATCAGAGAGGGAAGTGCTGCCAGAAATTTCGATGTTTTGATTCCATTGATGAAGGATTATCCTCAACAAATTATGTTTTGTAGTGATGATAAACATCCTGATTCTTTACTGGAAGGTCATATCAATTCATTGGTAAAAAGAGCCCTGCAAAAGGGTTTTGATTTGTTTGATATTTTGAATGCAGCTTGTATTCATCCGGTTGAACATTATAAAATGCCAGTTGGAACTCTACAGTTAAACGACAATGCAGATTTTATTTTGCTTGATGATTTGACTTCTTTCAACATCAAACAAACCTTTATCAATGGAATTTTAGTGGCTGAAAACAATACTTCCTTTATTCAATCTGTAAAAGAAGAAGCCATTAATCAGTTTGAATGTAAATTGATAAACGAATCTGATTTTCAGTTTGAACTCAAAGAAAATAATCATGTGATTGAATGTTTGGATGGTGAATTGATTACGAATCATCTTCAACTAAAAAAAGAGGAATGTAATTTACAACACGATGTTATTTATCTGGCAGTTGTAAATCGTTATCAAAATGCACCAATTGCTGTTTCACTAATTAAAGGACTTGGTTTAAAGAATGGTGCAATTGCAGGTTCTGTGGCGCATGATAGTCACAATATTTTGGTAACAGGAACCAATTTTACCGACATGAAAAATGCCGTGAATTTATTGGTAAAAAACAAAGGTGGATTGAGTTTGGCATTTGGTGAATCGCAGGAAGTTTTACCATTACCTATGGCAGGATTGATGAGCATGAATGATGCTTGGGAAGTTGCTGAAAAATATACAAATCTCGACCGCTTAAGTAAATCTTTGCTGGGTTCGCATTTCAGAGCACCCTATATGACCCTTTCATTTATGGCACTTTTGGTGATTCCTCATTTAAAACTCAGCGATTTGGGGCTTTTTGACGGAGATAGCTTCGAATTCGTTTCATAAAATCTTTATTATTGCCTTTCGTTAGAACAGAAGAAAAACAAATTGCTTGGGCAATTGATTATTATTAACAAAAATTGAAACAGGAAACAAATTATATCTATCAAAAACTGGATGCTTTTATCAGGAAGTATTACAATAACCAACTGATAAAGGGAAGCATTCTTTTTGCCGGTATTTTTTTACTTGGCTTTTTGTTGGTGAGTATTTTTGAATATTATGGAAGATACACATCTAATGTGAGGGCCATTTTATTTTTCACTTTGTTGATTTCTTCATTGGTAGCTTTGGTGTATTATATCATCATTCCACTGGCAGGATTGTATAGAATTCGCAGGCAGATGAATTATGCTGAAGCTGCAAAAATTATTGGCTCGCATTTTACAGAGGTTCAGGATAAATTATTGAATACACTTCAATTGTTAGAATCAGAGCCTCAATCAGGAAGTTTACTTGAGGCTGCAATTCAACAAAAAACTGAAGAATTAAAGCCGGTTCCTTTTAGTTCGGCAATTCAGTTTAGTAAAAATTTACGCTATTTAAAATTCACAATTGTTCCTATTTTCATTTTCTTGTTTATACTGATTTGGTCGCCTGATATTTTAGGTGATGGTGCCGAAAGAGTTCTAAATTTCAATAAAGAGTTTAAAATGAAAGCTCCTTTTGAAATTGAAATTGTAAACAAAGATTTAGCTGCAGAACAATATGGTGATTTCATAATACAGATAAAAACTAGCGGAGAGAAAATTCCTGCAGAAATGCATCTTTTGTTCGAAAATCAACGCTACAAAATGTTGAATAATGAACCGGGTAATTTTGAATACGAATGGAAGAATCTGCAAAAATCACTTTCATTTACATTGGAATCAGGTGGATTTACTTTTGGTCCTTTTGATTTAATTGTTTCAGGAAAGCCAATTTTATTAAACTATCAGGCTAAATTAAATTATCCGGCTTATTTAGGGATGAAAAATGAAATGCTGAATAATCCCGGTGATTTAAGCATTCCAGCAGGTACAATCATTGAATGGCAATTCATGGGTAAAAATACCGATGATATTCAGCTCAAATTTTTAAAAGCCGAGCACCATGCGATAAGTGAAGATGGTATCAGGTTTCAGTTTAAAAAGAAGTTTTTTCTTTCTGATGAATATACCATCCAGAGTTCAAACAAAGACAATAAAAAGGGCGATTCTTTGCATTTTGGAATTCAGGTTATTCCGGATGCATATCCTCAAATTGAAGTAAATGAACAGCAAGATTCTTCTAGCAGAAAATTGATTTATTTTTCAGGAAATGTTGAAGATGATCATGGCTTAAAAAAATTGAATTTCCATTACAGATTCCTTAAATCAGAAAACCAGGATAAAGTTAAAAAAGGTTTACAGTCAGTTGATATTACGCTTAGATCAGATAAAATCAGTTCATTCAACCATGTATTTAATTTGTTTGAAACAGGTATCGAAAGCGCGGATGAAATTGAATATTATTTTGAGGTTTGGGACAATGATGGAGTGCATGGTTCAAAATCGAGCAGAAGTAAAATTTTCAGTCTAAAAGCTCCTGATAAAAAGGAATTACGTGAAGAAGCAAATGCCGGTTCAAAAGAACTGGAAAATAAAATGGAAGAAAGTTTGAGGGAAGCAAAAGACCTTCAAAAAGATTTAAAAGATTTGCAAAAGAAACTTAAGAGTGAAAAACAATTGAGTTGGGAAGACCAGCGTAAAATGGAGAAATTAATGGAACGTCAAAAGGAATTGGCGAAGAAAATTAATGATATCAAAGAAAACTTTAAAGACAATAAACGCAAGGAGCAAGAGTTCAAGGAAGAGAATCAGAAAATCCTGGAAAAGCAGCAACAACTTCAAAAAATGATGGATGAAATAATGCCGGAAGAAATGAAGAAAATGATGAAGCAGCTTGATGATTTGATGAAGCTTCAAAACAAAGACAAATTGCAACAAGAAATGGATAAACTACAACTTAATAATAAAGATGTAGAAAAGGAATTAGATAGAATGCTGGAGATGTACAAGGAGATGGAAGTTGAGAAAAAGATGGAAGAAAGCATTGAAAAGCTAAATGAACTAAGCAAAAAACAAGAGGAGCTTTCAAAGAAATCTGAAGAAAAAAAGGATTCAAAAGAAAACCTGAAAAAGGAACAGGATGAATTGAATAAAGAGTTCAAGGATTTGAAAGAAGACTTGAAGGATATGCAGGAAAAAAACAAGGCTTTGGAAGAACCAAAAGACTTGCAAAACCTTGATAAGAAGCAGGAGTCGATTGATAAAAAAATGCAAAAGGCTTCGGAGGAATTAGGTAAAGGAAACGAGAAGAAGGCTGCTGAACAAGAAAAGGAAGCTGCAGAAGAAATGGAACAGATGGCTGAGGAAATGAAAGACCAGATGGAGAAGGAAGAAGAGGAAAAAGCGGAAATGAATATTCAGGCATTACGTGAAATTCTTGAAAACCTGCTTCAATTGAGTAAAGACCAGGAAGCTTTAATGGAAAGAATGAAAGCCATTACCGGTTATAATCCTCAGTTTGTTCAAATAGCTCAGGAACAAAAATCATTAAAAGACAATGCTAAATTGGTAGAAGATAGTCTTTTGGCCTTGAGTAAAGATGCGCCGGAAATAAGAGCTTATGTAAATCGTGAGGTCAATAAAATGAATGACCACATGGATCGCGCTGTGAAGGGATTTTCTAACAGAAACCAACAAGAAATTAGAGGTCAGCAACAATATGCCATGACCAGAATGAATAACCTTGCTTTGATGTTGAGTGATGTATTAAAACAAATGCAGCAACAGAAACAACAAAAACAAAATGGCAAAAAGGGTAAAGGAAAACCTTCTCCAAAAGATGGCAGTGGAAAACCAAGCATGAGTAAATTAAAGAAAATGCAGGATGAGCTCAATAAACAATTAAAGGAAGGTCAGAATAAAAATGGTACTGGTGAAAAGGGTAAAATGAGTTCCGAACAATTTGGAAGAATGGCTGCTCAACAAATGGCTATTCGTCAGCAATTGCAAAAAATGGCCAGTGAGATGGATGCTTTACAAAAGGAGCAAATGGGTGGTGGCAAACAATTAGGTGATTTGCAGAAAATGATGGAGCAAACAGAAAAGGAATTGTTTAATAAAAGATTGAGTCAGGAAACCATTATGCGTCAACAAGAAATTCTTACTCGTTTATTGGAACATGAAAAAGCCGAGAAGAAGCAGGAACAAGATACAAAAAGAGAAGCTGAACAATCTAAACAAGGTCCAAAACCATCGCCAAAATATTTTGAGCAGATGAATAAAAAGCAGAATAAAGAAACGGAATTGCTTAAAACAGTACCTCCGGGAATGCAACCTTATTACAAGGATAAAGCCAAAGAGTATTTGAATTCGTTGCCTCAATAAATCATAAGTTTCGAATTATATTGATACTTGGTAAGTTTATTCAAGTGTGATTCCGGATTAAAATTCACCTTGTAATCAATCAAATAGTTATAAAATCTTTTTTATTCCCGAATTTGCGGCCCCCATGAATAAAAACGAAAAAATCATTCTTTATATACTGGCCGCCATCAACTTCAGCAATATCATGGATTTCATGATAATGATGCCTCTTGGTCCGCAATTGATGCGCCTCTTTGAAATTGGTCCAAAGGAATTTAGTGTTATTGTATCAAGTTATACTTTTAGTGCTTTTGCTTCCGGAATGTTATCCTCCTTGTTCATTGATCGCTTTGATAGAAAAAAATCATTGATGCTGATGTACACAGGTTTTATAGTAGGAACCGCACTTTGTGGACTTTCTAATTCGTATTATTTATTGATGATGGCTAGAATCTTTACCGGATTATTTGGTGGAGTTATTGGTGCAACAGTTTTATCAATTGTAGGTGATGTGATTCCTTTTGAAAGAAGAGGTCAGGCCATGGGAATTGTAATGGCTGCATTTTCAGTAGCCTCAGTTTTTGGTGTTCCTTTTGGATTGTTTATTGCAACACATTCGAGTTTTGGATGGCAGGCGCCCTTTTTATTCTTGGCACTTTTAGGTTCACCAGTTTTGTATTTTATCAATCGCTACTTACCACCAATAAACAAACATCTTCAAACCGGAGAAAAAAGAGAGCATATTTTTAAAGCCATTTCTGTAATTCTTGAGGACAGAAACCAAAGAAAAGCCATTTTCCTTTCAATGGTTATGATGTTGGGCCATTTTACAATCATTCCTTTTATTAGTCCTTCAATGGTTGCCAATGTTGGATTTAGTGAATCACAATTACAATATATTTATTTAGTTGGAGGCGGTGTTACCGTGTTTACTTCACCTTATATTGGAAAACTTGCAGATAAATTCGGGAAGTTTAAAGTCTTTGCCATTTTTGCATCATTGTGTGCATTTCCGGTTTTTGCCATCACCAATATGCCCCCAATTCATATTGCATATGCATTGGTAGTTGCTGCTATATTTTTCATTTTAGTAAGTGGCAGAATGATTCCTATGCAGGCAATGATAACTGCATCAGTAAATCCAAAATATAGAGGTAGTTTTATGAGCATTAATTCATCATTACAACAATTAATGGCAGGATTGGGTTCTTTGTTTGCCGGAATGATTATCGTAAAAGATGAAGTAAGTGGTCATTTATTAAACTATGCTTATGTAGGATATTTTTCAATTTTTATGGGATTGATGGCCATCATTATAGCAAGAGGATTACGCACTCCGGAAGGTGAAAAGTTCTAAAATCAGCCTTATTTTTCGCTATTTAGGTTAATAAATTGATTGTTTTTGGTATTGGTAAATATTCGGTTATCTTTGCCCGGCAAATAATCATTCTTTATTTGCCATGTTCAACGACCCTCAAAAATTTTACGGTGAAGGACTCACTTACGATGATGTTCTCTTATTACCGGCCTATTCCGAAGTACTTCCAAGAGATGTAAATACATCAAGCCAACTAACCAGAAATATTCGTATCAATATTCCTATGCTCTCAGCAGCCATGGATACTGTTACTGAATCGCGTTTGGCTATTGCTTTGGCTCAGCAAGGTGGAGTTGGTATTCTTCATAAAAATATGAGCATCGATCGTCAGGCTGAAGAAGTTAGACGTGTAAAAAGAAGTGAAAGTGGGATGATTATAGATCCGCTTACCCTTAATGAAAGCGCCATTTTGAGGGATGCTACCAAAATGATGAGCGACAATAAAATTGGAGGTATTCCAATTATTAATGACAATGGAACTTTGGTAGGAATTTTAACCAATCGTGATTTACGTTTTGAAAAAGACATGAATAAATTGGTAAGTGATGTTATGACCAAAGAAAATCTCATCACTGCTCCTGAAGGTACAGATTTAACAATGGCTGAAACCATTCTACAAGAACATAAAATCGAAAAACTTCCTGTAATTGACGGGGCTGGAAAATTAAAAGGATTAATTACCTACAAAGATATTTTAAAGGTTAAAGACCATCCAATGGCTTGCAAAGACAAACATGGTCGTTTAATTGTTGGAGCTGCGGTTGGTGTAAGTGCTGAAACTGAAGACAGAATTTCTGCTTTGGTTAAAGCTGGAGTTGATTTGGTAATTATTGATACGGCACACGGACATTCACGTGGTGTAATGAACGAAGTTGCCAGAATAAGAAAACAGTTTACAGGAATTGATATTGTTGCAGGTAATATTGCAACAGGAGATGCTGCATTAGCTTTAGCAAATGTTGGTGTTGATGCAGTAAAAGTTGGAGTTGGACCCGGTTCAATTTGTACAACCAGAATTATTGCAGGTATTGGAGTTCCACAATTAACTGCTGTTTATGATGCAGCAAAAGCTTTAAAAGGCAGTGGCATTCCGGTTATTGCAGATGGTGGCATAAGATATAGCGGCGACTTAGTTAAGGCATTAGCTGCGGGTGCAAGTACCGTTATGAGTGGCTCCATCTTTGCAGGTGTAGAAGAAAGTCCGGGTGAAACTGTAATTTATGAAGGACGTAAGTTTAAATCGTACAGAGGAATGGGTTCTATTGAAGCCATGAAAGAAGGTAGCAAAGACCGTTATTTCCAGGATGCTGAAGATGAAATTGCAAAATTAGTTCCTGAAGGTATTGTGGGAATTGTTCCTTATAAAGGTTATTTAAAAGAAGTAGTCTATCAGTTTGTTGGTGGATTAAGAGCTGGAATGGGATATTGTGGAGCTGCTACTGTTGAAGCTTTACAGGCAAATGGTAAGTTTGTTAAAATCACTTCGGCAGGCGCTAAAGAAAGTCATGCTCATGATATTACTATCACCAAAGAAGCTCCGAATTATAGTAGGAATTAATATTTGTACAAAACAAAAAATCCCGGTTTGAATAATCATTCCGGGATTTTTTGTTTTTATTTCAATTGTACTCGTCGCCTCAATTTCTCTTTTCCATCGGCCACAACAATCAATTGATAAAGTCCATATTGAATGTTTGCATCAGTATACGCGAAATCCTTTTTATGAATGCCTGCAGATAGATTTTCTTCATTTAGAAAAGTGGCAACTGTTTTGCCTTTTGGGTCGAGTAATACCAGATTTACTTTTGCATCTTTTTCTAAATTAAAGGAAATATTTCCATGAAAACTTGTTATGCGTCTTTTGTTTTGTCTTGTTCCTTCTAAAAGTTTTTGAGCTTTGATTTTTACCAGTTCTTTTTCTAAATCCAGTTTCTGATGTTTGGCTATCATTGTTTGTAAGTCGCGTTCAATTGTTTTGTTACTGTGTTCTATCTGGCTTAATTCTGCATTATCGCTGATGCACCAAATAGCGTTTTGGGCTACATCATCATCATACAACTTGTTTTCATCGAGGTATTCAGCCATAGCTAATAAATTTCCTGTGGCTTTATTTCCTGGAGCGTATTGGGTTTGTTCTCCGGGACTACCATCATGTTTTTCAGCGCATAAAGCAAAAAGGTTTTTAGAAATACTTTGGTGTGGTTGAATTTGAATTTCTTCAGATTTAGTAATGATAAGATTTTGCGTTGATGTTGTAGGCGTAATCAACATATCACCAGCAGAAATAATGAGTTTAATAATTTGATTGGTTTTGTTGGTAATTTTCATGAATGCCTTTTGCCTGGATGAACTAGCACCATTGATTTTAAGCGACAAAGCCTTGTTGTTTTTGGCTTGTTTAATGTCGACAATATTTTCGGAGAAAACTGGCTGATAGGCAAACGAGCCCAACAACATTAAGAACACTGATAAATTTTTCATGGGTGATGATTTTGAGTGCTTAACGGCATGAATCTTTAAATTCTTATCAGTTTAGTATGTTATGTTCGTCGATATTAATGCGATTTTAATGAGGGTAATATTTTTTCAAGAAACACAAAATCATAAAAAAAGCCCCTCATTTTGCAATGAAGGGCTTTGAATATTTGTCAGATTTTAGATTAACTACAACCTGTTTGTGTTCCACAGTTTAAGCATTTGTAA
>JBMLOK010000122.1:0-5994 GCA_049243005.1 Bacteroidia bacterium
ATTATGACTGAATTGAAGGCTTTTCCTCAAGAAGAGTTTGATGAATGCCTTTCAATTGCATATAAAGCAGATCTTATGGGTAATATTGTCCCCTTTCTTCATATTAATAATTTAATCACAGAGAAGAAAGCATGTTCAAGACCAAAAGATTTATTAGATGTAGATGAACTTGAAAAGATTATAAAATTATCATAAAAAAAGCCATCGTTTCTGATGGCTTTTTTATTTATCCTAAATAGGCTTTTAAAATTTTGCTCTTGCTCGATTTTCTTAATCTTCTTAGTGCTTTTTCTTTAATCTGACGAACACGCTCGCGGGTTAATCCGATTTTTTCACTGATATCTTCTAGTGTATGTGCCGGTCCACCATCTAAGCCATAATAGAATTTCAAAACGTCTCTTTCTTTTTCACTTAAAGTAGATATAACACGGTTGATTTCTTTTTGTAATGACTCATTGATTAACTGTACATCCGGTCTTGGTTCATCATTCGAATCCAAAATACCTAATAAAGTATTGTCTTCTCCGTCTGTTAAAGGTGCGTCGATACTTAAATGACGACCAGTTGAACGCAAAGCATTTTCTACTTCCTGTAATGGAATATCCATTGCTTCTGCAATTTCTTCAACTGTTGGTTCACGCTCTAATTCCTGTTCCAATTTGGCTGAAGTATTTCCAATTCTACCAATTGAACCAACTTTGTTTAAAGGTAAACGTACAATACGAGATTGATCAGCTAAAGCCTGAAGAATTGATTGACGAATCCACCAAACTGCGTATGAAATGAATTTAAATCCACGAGTTTCATCAAAACGTTTAGCAGCTTTAATCAAACCAAGATTTCCTTCGTTAATTAAATCACCTAAAGTTAAACCCTGGTTTTGGTATTGTTTTGATACAGATACTACGAAACGTAAATTGGCATTCACCAAACGCTCTAATGCCACTTGGTCGCCTTCTCTGATACGACGTGCCAATTCAACTTCTTCTTGGGCGTCAATCATAGGTACCTTACTGATTTCGTTCAGGTACTTATCTAGCGACTTACTTTCACGGTTCGTGAACTGTTTACTAATTTTCAGCTGCCTCATATATGCTTGTTCTCTCCTCTTCTTTTTGTTAGAATCTGCAAATTTCGTGAAAAGATATGCGAATCAATAAAAAAATCAAGTGGAAAATCTTAATCAATTAACAATCAATAGTATAATTCCAAATCAATATTTATCTTACTCTGCCAATTTAGGTAAACTCATGACATCAAACTAAAAACCAGCCAACTACTGCCATAAGCAAGTAAGGTTAGATATATAAATTGAATGATGGCCCATTTGTTTCCACCTGTCTCTTTTTTTACAATTGCTACCGTACTCATACATTGTAAAGCGAAGGCATAAAATATCAGCAAAGAAAAAACACTGGCCAATGAATAACTTGGTTTCATGGTTTGTTGATTTTTGTCGTGCATCATTTTATTTCTGATGGAATCTAAATCGTCATCAGAGCCGCTTACACTGTAAATGGTGCTCATGGTTCCAACAAATACTTCCCTTGCTGCCATTGAGGTTAATAATGCAATTCCAATTTTCCAATCGAAACCCAAAGGACGAATAACAGGCTCAATTAATTTGCCAAATTGTCCTGCATAACTGGCTTCTAATCTTTGTGATTTGTAATTCAATTCCAATGAATCTAAAACTACCTGTTCTGCTTTTATTTCAGATGCAACTTTTAATTGTTCTGCATAATCAGATTTTGCTTTGTTGATTTGAACGGTTGGTCCGGTTGATGCCAGTACCCATAGAATCACTGATACCGCTACAATTATTTTTCCTGCTCCAACTATAAATGCACTTGATTTTTCAACCAATTCGATAAAAATATTTGATGCTACAGGCATTTTATAACCTGGAAGCTCCATTAAAAAGTAATTTTTCTCTTCGTTTTTTATGAATTGTTTAAATAACCAGGCACTAAAAATTGCTGCTCCAAATCCAATTAAGTACATCAGCATTAATACTAATCCATGCACATTAAACGGACCCCATTTTGCTGTATCAGGAATCAACATCGAAATGAGTAAAGTATAAACAGGTAAACGAGCTGAGCAGCTCATCAATGGAATGACTAAAATAGTAATGAGCCTTTCTTTTTTGTTTTCGATGCTTCTGCTTGCCATAATACTTGGCACTGCACAAGCCATTCCTCCAATTAATGGAACGATTGATTTACCATTCATTCCAAATGGCCTCATCACCCTGTCCATAATAAATCCTACCCGGGCCATGTACCCAATATCCTCAAGGATGGCGATGAATAAAAACAATATTACAATCTGTGGTAGAAATACAATAACTCCACTTAATCCCGCCAGAATTCCATCAACAATCAAATCGTTTAACATTCCTGCAGGTAAGGTAGTTTTTACATAATTTGATAATTCAGCAAAAGCCCATTCTACCCAATCCATTGGATACGAACTCCAGCTGAAAATCGCCTGAAATATTAAAAATAGTAGTGTAAGAAAAATGCCAATTCCATAAAAACGATGTGTTAAAACCTTATCAACTTTTTTACTCAGTGAGCTTTTTAAGGTTTGTTCCTTTTTTATTCTGGCATTTTTAACTGCTTTATCAATAATCTGGTAACGACTCAAAACCTCTTTTTCCTGAAATGCTCTTACATCAAATTTGTATTTTGAAATAATATCACGAATGGTTTTTGATTTTTCACTTAATAAATCTGCAGCATTGATGGCATATTGCAAAGCAGCATAGTGATTTTTTTTATCTGTAACCCTACTAATTTCTTCAAGGAAATCCGTAGGTACTTCATTCAAAGAATAAAACTGTGTAGTTTTTCTTTCAGCCTCATTTAAAAGCAATTTTTTCAACTCATGAATACCTTCTTTGTTTCTAGCATTCATGCTGGTAACAGGCACTCCCAGTTCTTTTGATAAAATTTCATTATCATAAGAAATACCTCTTTTTGCTGCAATATCCTGCATATTCATAGCAAGAATTACAGGTACACCTAAATCACAAACTTGTGTAAACAAGAGTAAGTTTCTTTTTAGGTTTGAAGCATCTGCAATAAAAACAACCAAATCGGGATAGTTGGTTTCGGCTTTGTTTCTAAGGATTTCATAAGTAACCAATTCATCTGCCGATTTTGGATACAAACTATACGTTCCGGGTAAATCAATTACATGTAATTTAATGCCGGGTGCTAACCAGGTTTCTCCTGTTTTCTTTTCTACAGTTGTGCCCGGAAAATTGGAAACCTTTTGTTTTAATCCGGTTAAGGCATTAAACGAAGATGTTTTTCCACTATTGGGATTGCCAACTAAGGCTATGGTGATGCTTTTCTCCACTAGGCTTTTTCTATTTCAATTTCTGAGGCATCTTCAAGACGAAGACATAATTTATATTCTCCAACATTCACAGCAATAGGATCACCAAATGGTGCTACATTTTCTAAACTCACCGTTTCGCCCGGAAGTACGCCCATTTCAAATAGTTTTAATGAAAGCGTTTCACAGTTTACCGAAACAATGGTTGCGGTTTCTCCTAATGCCAATTGTGCTAGGTTCATAAGGTTGGCAATTTAGAACTTTTCTAAATAAGGAAAAAATGATTATCGTCAATTTATAGCCCGCTGCCAGAAAAAACATTCCAAAGCTTTTTGGCTGTAATTGAGGCAATTGGCATTTTTTCTTCCCAATCGTAAGCAGGTTCATCCAAATTAGGGTAAATGGCTGCTACTTTTTCGAAGCTTTTTGGATAGGGGAAAAATCGGCCATATCTGTTTCCATTTACAACTACATAAACCGGTGTTTTCTGCAAGGCGCATAAATGAGCTGCTGATGTATCATTACTAAAAGCAAATTCTGCATTTTTACAGATTTCTGCCAGCTCAATCAAATTGGTTTTGCCACTTAAATTGATGGTGTTTGTAGAATGAATTCCTTCGATGATTTCATTTGATATTTTTTCATCACTGGGGCCACCAACTAAAACACATTTTAAATCTGGATTTTTAGCTAAAACCAAATTTGCTATTTCAGCATATTGTTTAGCTGGCCATTGTTTGCTTTTTTGGTTTCCTCCAGGACAAATTATAAAATAAGCTTCTTCTATTTTTCTTTTGTTTGATGGGAAATTCAGGTAAAAGTCGGTTTCTATTTTTCCTTTGTTGATGTCTTCAAAAAAGGCCAAATTATTTTGGGTTTCATGTAAACCAATAATTCTTTTCTTCAAGAAATTGAATCCCGAATTGAGCTCATTTGAAAAGGGTCCGGACTTAGTTTCCCAAGCTAAATGTTTAGAAGCAGGAAGACATTTTTTGATGATTCCTTCCAAAATTAAAACCCTTGTATATGAAGCATAAATCACCTCTTCAGGTGCTATAGAAACAAGTTGTTCAATGATAGATTTTCTGTATTCAAATGATGAAAACCATTCTTTTTTATCAAGCCAGATACATTCAATTTTTGAACTTGGAAACAATACATCGAAATAAGGTTTCCAAGCTTTGTTTCCCAATATAAATACTTGTTTTTTCTGTTGTTGAATCCATGCAAATAAAACGGGTGCAAACAACAAGAAATCGCCAATATCATCAAGCCTGATAATAAGCGAATTATTTGGGTTTGTTTGCTTTGATTCTGGAAGATTTTCACTCAATTCAACATACCTGTTCCATTCTTTTTTTTGGTCTTTACCTTGTCGTAATCGATTGGAAAACCTGGAGAAAAAATGAATGATTTTGTATTTCATTATCCTTCCAAAGTTTGTTGCATATTGTGTAATTGTTTGTACAATCCTTCCTGTGAAATCAGTTCGTTATGACTACCGGTTTGTACAATTTTACCTTTTTCTAAAACAACGATTAAATCTGCTTTGTGAATGGTACTTAATCTATGTGCAATTACAATTGTAGTTCTGTTTTGCATCACATTATTTAGTGCTTCTTGAACCAATCGTTCACTTGCAGTATCTAATGCTGATGTAGCTTCATCAAGAATCAAAATATCAGGATTGGTATTTACTGCACGTGCAATGCTTAAACGTTGGCGCTGACCTCCACTTAATTTATTTCCTCTGTCACCAATATTTGTTTGGTATGATTTTTCAGTTTGAACAATAAACTCGTGTGCATTGGCAACTTTAGCTGCTTGTTCCACTTGATCAATCGAAATATTGGTTTTACCAAAAGCGATATTGTTATAAATACTATCATTAAACAAAATCGATTCCTGGGCAACAATTCCCATCAATGATCTTAATTCAAGAATTTTTAAATCTTTTATATTTTCTCCATCAATAATAACTTCTCCTTCAATTGGGTCGTAGAATCTCGGAATTAAATCGGTTAATGTCGATTTTCCGCTACCCGATGGTCCCACTAAAGCAACAGTTTTTCCTTTTTCTATTTTTAGGTTGATGTTTTGAAGTACATACTCATCAGCATACTTGAAACTTACATTTTTGAATTCAATATAAGATTTCAAATGACTTACCGATTTGGCATTTGGTTTCTGAGTAATTACTTCTTCACTTTGTAAAACTTCATTTACACGACTTAATGAAGCCATACCTTTTTGCATGTTTGAATATGCAGTAGAGAAAGCTTTAAATGGAGGAAGTAACTGTGAGAATACAGCTATAAATGCGATAAAAATTTCGGCATTAACCCCTGATGTTCCAGATAAAACCAATTTTCCTCCAAACCATAATATAAAGGCCAAAACCATTACACTTAAGGTTTCTGAAATTGGTGAAGCTGAATCTCCAGTTCTGTTTGAAACTACATTGATTCTGGTATATAAAGCATTTTCGTTTTTAAATCTTCTCATGAAAAACTCTTGAGAATTAAATGCTTTGATGATTCTGATACCCATTAAAGTTTCTTCGTACAAGGAAACCAAATCCCCAAATTTTGATTGTCCTCTTTGTGAATAGGTTTTAAGTAAACGACCAACTTTACCAATTAAAAA
>JBMLOK010000122.1:6094-12618 GCA_049243005.1 Bacteroidia bacterium
ACATTATTTCTAAGGGAAACCATAAAATAGAGTGCTAAGTACCTAAAAAGGTTCTTTAGGACAATTGTAAGCACAAGAATTATACAAATAAAAATTAAGGCAGATTCAGGACCTTCCATTCTGATTAACTCAGATAGGTAATAATTAAAAACATCATTGATGTTTTTGAAGTCCATGCTGAGGGTAGGTTTTTCTTTAACTAATTGTTCCTGAGCGAATAATAACTTCAAAAAGGGCATAATTACCGCTATAGAAAACAGACTAAAAACGATGGAAAGTATATTGAAAAACACATTTAAAGCTGCTAAAACTTTGTATGGTTTTACATATATAAGAAGCTTGATATAACCTTTCATTTAAAAAAAATACTAAGTAGCAAATATCTAAAATATTGCCATAATAGTTTGGTGCTTTACTTTTATAGCGAAAAAAAGAACGAAATTATGTTGATTAGAACTTTTGGAAGTGCAGTTTATGGAGTTAGTGCTGTAACCATAACAATTGAAGTAAATGCTTCTCCGGGTGCCGGAGTGGGTTATTTTTTGGTTGGTTTGCCCGATAGTGCGGTTAAGGAAAGTCAGCAAAGAATAGAAAGTGCAATTCGTATCAATGGGTATTTAATGCCTCGACAAAAAGTAGTGATTAATATGGCACCGGCTGATATTAGAAAGGAGGGGAGTGCTTATGATTTGCCACTTGCAGCGGGTTTTCTGGCAGCAACCGGTCAGCTGAATACAGATAAAATTGAAAAATATATCATGATGGGAGAATTGGCTTTAGATGGAACTTTAAAGCCAATAAAAGGAGCTTTACCCATGGCAATTCAAGCACGAAAAGAAGGTTATGAGGGATTAATTCTTCCTGCTGAAAATGCCAGAGAAGCTGCTATTGTAAACAATTTAAAGGTTTATGCAGCTCCTTCACTTAAGGAAGTAGTTCAGTTTTTTAATGGAATGGAAGAAGCTTTAGAGCAAGTTGTAATAGATACCAGAAAGGAATTCGAACAGAATCAGGTTTATCTAACAGATGATTTTGCTGATGTACGCGGACAGGAAAACATTAAACGAGCTTTAGAAATCGCTGCTGCCGGTGGACATAATGTAATTTTAATTGGTCCTCCCGGAGCCGGAAAAACGATGTTGGCTAAAAGGTTACCCGGAATTTTACCTCCATTAACATTACAGGAAGCATTAGAAACTACCAAAATACATTCGGTTGCAGGCAAATTACCTAAACAAGCCTCATTGGTTTATTCAAGGCCTTTTCGTTCTCCTCATCATACAATCAGTGATGTTGCTTTAGTTGGTGGAGGAAACAATCCTCAACCAGGTGAAATTTCTTTATCACACAATGGTGTTTTGTTTTTAGATGAATTACCGGAGTTCAAAAGAACGGTTTTAGAAGTAATGCGCCAACCTTTGGAAGAAAGGAAGGTTACCATTTCAAGAGCAAGATTTTCTATTGAATACCCATCAAGTTTTATGCTGGTTGCCAGCATGAATCCTTGTCCTTGTGGTTATTTTAATCACCCCGAAAAAAAATGTACGTGTGGTCCCGGCGTTGTACAACGCTATTTAAGTAAAGTATCCGGACCTTTATTAGATAGAATTGATATTCATATTGAAGTAACTCCAGTAAATTTCGAACAATTAAGCGAATCAAGAAAAGCAGAAAGAAGCGCATTGGTAAGAGAAAGGGTAATCAATGCAAGGAAAATTCAGGAGGAACGCTATTCGGAATCAGAAGGAATTTATTGTAATGCTCAAATTAGCAGTACTCAGGCAAGAGAATATTGTGCTTTGAATTCAATTGGACAAACTTTGCTTAAAACTGCGATGAACAGGTTACAATTATCGGCAAGGGCTTACGACAGAATCCTTAAAGTAGCGAGAACAATTGCAGATTTAGCAGGAAGTGAAGAAATCAAACCAGAACATCTAGCAGAAGCGATTCAATACAGAAGTTTGGATAGAGATAATTGGGGTGGGGGAGTTTAATCGGTTTTTTTGATGCAGTTAATAACAATGAAACATTTTCTGCACCAGTAACTTTTTAAATTTAAAAAGAATAGAATATACTTAGGAGTGAATGGTCTTTGAACCCTTTCAAGGTCCCATGAGCCGCAGTTTGGGCATGTTTTCCCAAGGTTTATTCTATAGACGTTTCTTTTCATGTGGTAAGGCCTGCAAACGTAAATTTAATAATTTGATAATTCAAACTTCAAAATCTTAAAATTATTAAGTGGTATAAAACATAAATCAGAATAATTAAATTTTCAATGTTATTTTAGCCCACAAAAAACAGCAGTGCTTTTTAAAGATATAATTGGACATCAAGAGCTAAAAGATAAATTAATTAGCCTATCAAAGACAGGTAGAATCAGCCATACACAGCTTTTTCTTGGATCAGAGGGTTCGGGAAATCTGGCAATGGCTATTGCTTTTTCTCAATATGTAAATTGTTTAAATCCCGGAGAAAATGATAGTTGTGGATCTTGTACTTCCTGTCTAAAATTTGACAAATACACGCACCCTGACTTACATTTTACATTCCCGATAACATCGCCAAGCAAACTTTCAAAAGAAGTAATGGAAAATTGGCGATCAGCTTTATTGGAAAATCCGTATTTAAGTGATTTTGATTGGTTGCAAAAGCTTAATTCCGAGTCGAATAAACAAGGAAATATTACTTCTGAAGAATGTCGTGATATTATCTCAGGATTGGGTTTAAAAAGTTACGAAGCCAAATACAAAACTCAAATTATCTGGCAACCTGAATATTTGTTGAATTCGGGTAACATCCTTCTAAAGTTATTGGAAGAGCCACCTGTAGGAACCTTAATTATTCTGGTTGGAAACAATACTGAAAAAATATTGGCAACTATTCTTTCAAGAGCACAATTGGTAAAAGTGCCAAGAATAAATGATATTGATATGACCCGTGCTCTTATGGAGCGTCATGAATGTGACCAACAGAAAGCCAGTGATATAGCTCGTTTGGCAGATGGAAATTACAATATGGCAATGGCATTGCTTCATATTGAGCAGGATGGTTATTTTGATTTATTTAGTCGTTGGATGAGAGCTTGTTATGGACAAAAAATCAACGATATCCAACCTGTTGTAGATGAACTGAGTACCAGCGGAAGAGAATATGTAAAGAATTTTCTTCATTATACTTCTCAAATGATTCGCTCAGCCTTTATTTATCGTTTTGCAAAAAAGGAAATGTTAAGGGTTAATCAAACAGAAATGGGCTTTCTGGTAAAATTTTCACCCTTCCTACATGATGGTAATTTGGAGCAAATAACTCATAGTCTTGATGATGCAGTTTTTCATGCAGAGAGGAACGCCAACCTAAAAATCATGTTTTTAAATCTTTCTTTGTATATTGGCAGGCAGTTGAAAACTCCGGTGAAGGCCGTTTGATGTAGTTTTCACGTTTTTAATTATTGGCTTTTCTAATTTGAAATATATAAGATGGCGTGTGGATCAGGTTCATGTGGTACTGGTGGTGGTTGCAGCGGTGGCTGTAGCACAGGTGCTTGTAATAAATTAAATACCTTCGATTGGTTGAGTGAGATGGAACTTCCACCTCATATTAAACCTTATGATATAGTAGAGGTTCGTTTTAAAGGTACCAGAAAAGAGTTTTTCAGGAACTCAAATAATGTTGAATTTTACATCAACGAACATGTTGTTGTTGAGTCAGAAAGTGGCGGTTACGATATTGGTAAAGTGAGTTTAAAAGGCGAGTTGGTAAAACTTCAAATGAAGAAATACAACCGCAGTGAAGACCAAGGCGATTTTAAAAAGATTATCAGAAAGGCCAATGAAGCTGATGTTGCTAAACTTAAGGAAAATCAGGAATTAGAAGTTCCAACCATGTACAAAGCAAGAAGTATTGCAATGGAATTGGGTTTGAGTATGAAACTAAGTGATGTTGAATACCAAGGCGATAGAAGAAAAGCAATTTTTTATTATACAGCTGAAGACCGTGTAGATTTTCGTGAATTAATCAAACGTCTTGCCGATTCTTTCAAAGTGAGAATCGAAATGAGACAAATTGGTTACCGTCAGGAAGCCGGTCGTTTAGGTGGAATTGGTTCTTGTGGAAGAGAATTGTGTTGCAGCACCTGGTTAACCGATTTTAAAATGGTTCATACCAATTCTGCTCGTTACCAGAATTTATCTTTAAATCAGCTGAAATTAAGTGGCCAGTGTGGTAAACTCAAATGCTGCTTAAATTTTGAATTGGATTCTTATTTGGAAGCATTAAAAGAGTTTCCTGAAAATAGCAATTTGGTTCTTGAATTTGCAGAAGAGAAATCTTATAAAGTTGTAAAAACAGACATCTTAAAACGTTTGATGTGGTTTGCTCCTCGTGCTGAAATGGGTGGTGAATGGATTAGCCTTCCGGTTGCTAAAGTAAATGAATACGCTGAACTGAATAAAACAGGTGTTCGTCCTCCTTTGGTTTTACATAAGCCGGTTTCGAATAAACCAGAAAAGATTGAGCTCGATTTCCAAAATGATATGGGAAGAGATTCATTAACGCGTTTAGATGATAAAGGAAATAGAAAAGGTGGAAATAAAAATCGCCCTAAACCAAATCCGAATCAGAATAAACAAGCAAATAATCGTCCGAATAATCCGAACCCGAATAATAACGGTCCTAAACCAAATGCACCTCAAAATACGCAAAATAGAGAAGGGCAAAAGCCTAATCCAAATCAAGGACCAAGACCTAATAATAATCCTAACAGGAATCCAAGACCTCAGCAAAATCAACAGGTAAATAACCCTGAAGCTAACCAGGTGAATCCTAATGTTCAGGCACCAAATTCTAACCAGAATCCAAATCCGAACCAAAATCCGAATCCTAATCAAAACCCAAATAGAAGACCGCCTTTTAAGAAGAATAGAAACAATAACAATAGGCCAAATCCAAATTCAAACCAGAATTCAAATCCTCAAACTCCAAAGGAATAGTATGAAAAATTGGGTATTCATTTTAGCTTTAGGCAGTATTTTCTTAACTTCATGCGATTCAAAAAGATTGTTTGACGAAAACAAGGATTTGCCAACAGATGGCTGGTATTATAAGAATAAATTGGTTTTTGATGTGAATGTAACTGATACCAATTCTTTATATAATCTATTTGTTAATCTTCGTGTGGCTTCAGATTATCCTTATGCTAATATTTTTGTGAATATGCATAGCGAAAGTCCAACAAAATTGGTTGCAGATGAAGAAAAGCAAATTCAATTAGCTGATGAAACCGGACAGTGGCTTGGAAAAGGGCTTGGTGATTTATATGATTATCAGGTTCCGGTGAAAGACGGATTTAAGTTTCATGAATTGGGAATTTACCATTTCGAGATACAGCACAATATGCGTGTTGATACCCTTCAACATGTGTTAGCTGCGGGAATTAGATTGGAAAAAACTCAGTAATTATTAAATGCCAAACCAACGATTTGCAATTCTGATAGTATAATCGCAAAAATCGTTTAAGCCTTTGTCAAACATTGGATTGCCTAGGCTTTCTCCATTTTCATTTAAAACTTCTTTAACAAAATGTGCTTCAAATATTCTTGAAGAAACAATAGAGTCGTTATTGCTAAAACTGATTAGTTTATTTACAATTTGCATCATTTGTAGTGCTGGAACTTTACCTCCTTTACCGGTTGAAACGCCAACAAAAGCAAATACTTTATTGTTAAAAATCTGATCAAATGGTTTATTGGGAACCAAGTTCAGCATGTTTAAGATTTCAGGTGTTGCACTCCAGTTGTACTCTGGGGAAACCATTATTACAACTTCTGCCTTGAATAATGAATCGATAAGGTTTTGTTGAAATGGTGTTAGGGCATTTGTTTTTAATCCGCCTTGAGCCAATGAAGGAATATCGAATTCTTTAAAATCGATTACTGAAATTTCGTGATTCGCTTTTAATAAAAGTTCAATTGCCAAAGAAACTCTGTGTGTATTGTTATTTGCTCTTGCCGAACCTGATATGATACAAATTTGCATGTTTTTTACTTAATGTATTTTTTAACATAACGATACATATTAAAGTTTTGCTCAACATTTAAATTTATAGAGATATCGTGTTTTAGTTCTTCAAAATTAATGTCACGTGTTCTTAAATGTCTGATAAGATTAAGTGCTTTTTGAGCAAACAATTGTTCTTTTTTCAGCCCAATTATTGGATTATTTCTATGTAATTCAATCGCATTAAATAAATCTTCAATGCCTTCATTTTTTGAAGCAACAGTTTTAACAACTGGAGTTTCCCAGGTAGCAGTTGCATGACTATGAGCCAATGATTGTAGGTTTTTCATAAAGATATCAGCTGAATCTCTATCTGCTTTATTTAAAACAAATACATCAGCAATTTCCATGATACCACTTTTAATGGTTTGAATTTCATCTCCTGCTTCAGGAACCAAAACAAGTACCGAAGTATCTGCAAGTGCAGCAATTTCAACTTCACTCTGACCAACACCAACAGTTTCAAT
>JBMLOK010000122.1:12718-35461 GCA_049243005.1 Bacteroidia bacterium
TCCATCATAGAATCGAATTCAGGAATTTCATTTTCAATTCCTGTTATCATTCTTGCAAGTGCACGGATATTACCCGCACTAATTCCTTCTATGATTTTAGATCTTTCCAAGTTTATTTAAAACCTAAGCCGAATTAGCAAGAAATTTTGTTTACACGATTTTCGTGTCTTCCACCTTCAAAATCTGTGCTAATGAAGGTATTTGTGATTTCCTGAGCTAAGTCAAGTGAAATGAAACGAGCAGGTAAACAAAGTACATTGGCATTGTTATGTTGTCTGGCTAAAGCGCCTAATTCAACATTCCAGCAAAGAGCAGCTCTAATACCTTGGTGTTTATTGGCAGTCATACAAACGCCATTTCCACTACCACAAATAAGAATACCTAAATCAGTATTTCCGGTTTCAACAGACGATGCCAATGGATGAGCGAAATCTGGATAATCAACTGAATCTAAGCCATGAGTTCCATGGTCGGTAACTTCATGACCTGCAGCAATTAAGCTAGCTTTTATCGCTTCTTTATAATCATAACCGGCGTGGTCGTTACCAATAGATATTTTCATAATTTATAAAATTGAAGTTTAATATACGAACCTATAATGGACTATTTATAACGGTCTTTTTCTTTGTTAGCCTCAACACGTTTTGCAACTAAAATACTTAGTTCATACAAACCATAAAGAGGAACCGCCATCATAATCTGACTTGCCATATCAGGAGAAGGAGTGAGGATACCTGCAAGAATTAAAATTACAACCAAAGCATATCTCCTGAATTTCGTCATTGTTCCACTGCTTAGAATGCCAATTTTAGCAAGGAAATACACAAGTATTGGCATTTCAAAAATCAAACCACAAGCAAATGTTAATGTAGAAACAAAAGAAACATAAGATTCGAGGTTGATTTCATTACTTACCATTTCACTTACCTGGTAAGAACCCAAAAATTGTATGGAAAGAGGAGATAAAATAAAATAGCCAAATGCAATTCCGATATTGAACAACATCGAACTAAAAAACACCAAACCTCTGGCATATTTAATTTCTCTTTCGTTTAAAGCAGGTTTAATAAAAGCCCATAATTGCCATAACACAAAAGGGAAAGCGATGACAATTCCTGCTACAAATGAGATAAATAAATGCTGAGTGAACTGTCCTGTAATATCAATATTCGAGAGTACGAAACCGATATCTTTTACACAATACAAGTCGTTTCCAAGAAGTTCGTAACTCAGTTTACACATCATTCTGTAGGTCCAGAAATCGGTGTGTATTGGGCCAAAAAGAACGACATCAAACAAAAAATGTTTATTGAAGAAAATGACAATTGCGCAAATTAAAACTGCTGCCACCGAACGAATAATGTGTTTTCGCAACTCATCTATATGGTCGAAAAAACTCATTTCCTTTTGTTCAACTCCTAAATCTTCCTCTAATTGATCTAATGCCATTTGGGTGGCGAAAATAAGCAAAGCATTGGAAAGGTAGAAAGAAATTTTGTCTGATTTTAAAACTAGTTTATCGGTGCTTAGGTCTGATTTTCAGTCAATTTTTTACTTACAATCTATCTCAAGTAAAGTTTTTATGTTTTTTTTGTTGCTTATTTGCCTTGAAATGAATTGTACAATCTTTATTTAAAAATTGCATAATGGAGAATTTACGTATTTTAATTGTTGAAGATGAATTTATCATTGCCAGCAATTTAAAAATGATTTTGGAGGATTTGGGTTATCATCCATTGAGTCCTGTGGGAACAAAAAAGGATGCAATTGAAGCTCTTACAATCAATGAGATTGATTTGGCAATTCTTGATATCAATTTAAGTGGTAAACAAGAAGGAATTGAGGTGGCGAGATTTATTAATGAACAAATTCACATTCCTTTTATTTTTCTTACTAGCAATGCAGATAAAGCAACTATAACAGAAGCTAAACAAACTTTTCCAAAATCTTATTTAATAAAACCGTTTACTGAAGAGGATATTTATTCTGCTATTGAAATTGCATTAGCTTCAGAAAACAGAGTTGATTCAATGGAAATTGAAAAGCTCAATATTTTTAAAGAAAGTTTCTTCGTAAAACTAGGTGCTAAATATTTTAGGGTTGATATAGCTGATATTGTTTATTTCGAAGCTGATGGTAAACTAATGCATATTTATACAAAGACTGAACAGAAATTCAGTATTCGTACTAGTTTAGAAAGTCTTTTGCAACAATTGAAATCTTTTAACTTTATAAGAGTTCATAGAAGTTTTTGTATAAATCCAAATTTTTTAGAAGTTATTAATGGTGACTTTGTTGTAGTGAATAAACAACAAGTTCCAATAGGTAGAAATTATAGAGATGATTTATTGATTAATATCAAAACAATTAGCTAAATATTTTGGCCTCTAATTGATATCCTATTTTTTTGGTTTAAATTTTTTTACCCTCAATAACTACGACAGAAATCTTGATTTTCTGTCTTTTCAGATGAAAAAAGTATTTTTAATTCTATACATTATAATTTTTAGCACTAATGTTTGGGCTAATGATAATCAATTAAAACAGTTACTAAAGAATTCGGAAAATGCATCTGCAATTAGCGATTCGAAAACTTGTTTTAAATTACTTCGTGAAGGATTGTTCATCTCATTGGAACAAAAAAACACCTATTATATCGGCAGATTTAATTTGGCAATTGCCGATGAGTATTTATTTGTAAATGATATAGACTCTATCGATTATTATTATTTAAAGGCTAAACAAATATTTGAGAATTTAGATTCCGAATCAGAATTAATTAGAGCTGAAACAGGCTTACTGGAATTGTCTAGAAGAACAAATCCTTCAAGTACAATGGATAAATATTTAGATTTATTGAGTCGCGCTAGAGCTATTAAAGAAAATGATGTTTATTATTTGATTTTGGAAAAAATCATCATGGTAAATAACGGTATGGAGAATTATAAGGAAGCTTTTTCTCAAACCCATGAATGCATTCAATACTATAAAACAACCGGAAAAACATATAACCTAGCAATTAAGTACAGAGAAATTGCTGCTCTTTACTTTACCAGATCGGCTAGCAGACAATCTGAATCTTTTGATTTTGACTCATCGGTTTTTTATCACAAAAAGGCCATAGATTTATCAAAGCAAATTAATGCCTACAGAAATCTTGTTTTTGCTTACCAAAGATTAAGTTGGTTGTTATATAAAACGGATATTGAATCAGCATGGAAGTATATTCAAATTGCTGATAGTCTAGATCATAAATACGAAATTCATTCTCCACAACTACCCAATATTATGTCGTTTTCTCTATTTAAAATGGGGAAAATAAAAGAAGCAATTCAAAAATCTAATGAGGCCTTAGCATTGGGTTTAAAAGCAAAACAACTGTTTATTGGAATTCAGGCCGCAGATCAGTTGTGTATATATTACAAAGCCGCTAAAAGATATGATTCTGCCTTATATTTTAAAGAGCTTTCAGAATTGTTTAATGATAGTATTAGAAGCCAAAAGCACTATAAAGATGCAGCTCGCATGCAGGCAAAACTTGAGTTTGACAAAGAAACTTATGAAAAGGAGGTTATACAAGTTGAATCAACGAAACGTCAGAATCTCATAATTTTATTTACAATTTCAGGAATTGTAGTTTTGTTAATTATCACATTTGTTTTGTACATAGCTTATAGTACTAATAAAAAATCTACTGCTATTATTAAAGCGCAAAACGATGAGAAATCAATCTTAATTAAGGAAATCCATCACAGAGTAAAGAATAATTTGTCGGTGATTTCCGGGATTCTCGACTTACAGAAACGTAGTATCAAAGACGAAAAAATGCTTGAAATTTTCAAAGATGCCAAGAGTAGAATTAATAGTATGGCATTGGTTCATATAAACTTGTATGAGCAGGAAGATTTAACTACAATTAACTGTCAGAGTTATTTCGAAAATTTGTATAGAACAGTAAACAGTGCCTATAAAATGAGTGATAAAGAAATAGGCTCTAGTATCCTTTGTGAATCGGTAAAAATTAATATTGATACCATAATTCCCTTGGCTTTAATAACAAATGAATTATTAACTAATAGCTTTAAATATGCATTTAATAATAGGAGTGCAGGTAATATAATTTTGAAATTAGTTAATACAAATTCGGGTTTTGAAATGATTTATTCTGATGATGGAATTGGTATTCAGGATGAAAATGGGATAAAACATGAAGGACTGGGAACTATGTTAATCAGCGGATTAATTAAACAATTGGATGGCTCATTTTCAAAAACAAGTTCCAATGCCGGTGTTGCATATATATTTACTTTTAAAGGAATTCATGTTTAAACATATTGAGTTTTTTGCTTCTTCAAAATATGCTGTTTAACATTGATTTTTAACTTGTTTGGAATAGTTTTCATCTACAAACAGTTATCAAAAATTGATTTAGCTCAAGTTTTTTGTGCCGTATTTTTAACATTTGGTGCCCAAAAAATAGCATTTTGAGCTTAAATTTTAATTAACTGACACATAAGTGATAAAATAGTATCAAATAATTTTATCATTTATATGGAACATTTTTTACAAGCAAGAGGGAAAATTTGGGTAAAAAGAATGCTGCAGGTTTGTGCCATTCTTTTATGTTTTCAAGTCCCATTATTTGCACAACAACCGGGAAATGCTTTAAATTTTGATGGTAGTAATGACAGGGTAGTACTTCCACCAAGTCTTTCCACCTCACTAACCGCTACTAGTAACAATGGAATCACAATTGAATATTGGTTTCGTGGTACTAGTTTACTTTCGGCTGTTAGAATTGAAAGTTCAACTTCAAATTACATTATTTCAGGTAAAGGAATGCAACACCTCATCTCAACAGATGGTGGGCAAAATGGGGTTTCGATTCCAAATTCTGTGCTTGATGGTAAATGGCATCATATAGCAATGACCTGGCAAAGAAATACTGTTAATGGTTTTAGAAGTTATGTTGATGGACAAATTGTTGCACAAAGAACCTCAGGTAATGTTAATTTACCTTCTGTTACAGTAGGAGGAAATTTAGGTTCATCAAGTTCTCCAAATGAGTTTTTTAATGGTTCTTTAGATGAAGTAAGAATTTACAAAACCGCTTTAACTCAAGGTCAAATTCAAACTGAAATGTTTAGTTCGAATTCTGCTTCACCCCTAAGTTTATTAGCTCACTACCAATTTAATCAAGGTGTTGCAGGTTCTGCTAATTTTGGTCAGAATTTGTTACAAGATAATTCCGGAAATGGAAGAACTGCAGCATTGTTAAATTTTAACTTAATTGGGGCTACTTCAAATTATATAGAAAGTTATGCAATGGTTGCTCCAACTGTAAATGATGCAACATCTATTACAAGTACTAGCTTTACCGTAAGTTGGTCGGCACCAATAGTTGGTGTTGTTAATTCTTATCTGCTTGATGTTTCTACCACACCAGATTTTTTAAATCCAATCTCGGGTTCGCCTTTTTCTGTTGCTTTTTCAAGTCTGTCTCGTCAGATTGATGGTTTAATTAGTGGAACCTATTATTACAGAGTAAGAGCAAATAAAACAAGTGTCAATCTTCAGGGAAGTCCTTCAAATAGCAAATCTGTAAATATTGCTTATACCCAACCGGGAAATGCTTTGGCATTTGATGGAGTAAATGATTATGTAAATCTTCCTTCCGGAATTGTTAGCGGTCTTACCAATACTACAATTGAATCGTGGTTTTTATACAACGGCGGTGGCAATTGGCAAAGAATTTTTGATTTTGGTTCCAGTATGAGCAATTTTATGTTTTTTTCCACTCAACCACTTGGTAACGACCCCAGACCTGTTTTTGAAATGAATATCGGTGGAGTTTCTCAGATGGTGAGGGCTAATAAACCGCTATTAACAGGAAAATGGTATCATATGGCCATCACAATTAATGCATCAACAAACACTGCCCGATTATATTTAAATGGAGAATTGTCAGGGGAAAACACAAACTTTACCCTTCGTCCAAATAATCTAAATATTACAAATCAGAATTGGTTAGGAAGGTCTCAATTCCCTAATGATAAGTACTTGAATGGTAAAATTGATGAATTTAGAATTTGGAATACTGTTAAATCTCAACAAGAAATTATTGAGAATATGAAATCGCCAGTTTCAAGAAATTCAACTGGTTTGATTACTTATTATAAATTCGATCATGGTATAGCTGCTAGCCCAAATACAGGAAATACCATTTTATTTGATTCAACTTCATTTTCAAAACATGGTGTTTTAAATGGCTTTAGCTTAACTGGTGATGCAAGTAATTGGGTGGAAAGTTACTCAATGACTATTCCAACAGCAACCAGTGGATCTGCTGTCACTGCTACAAGCTTTACGGCAAATTGGACAGCTCCATCCACAGGAATTATAAATAAGTATTTTTTAGATGTAGCCACTGATGAAAATTTTTCTAATTTAATAGTTGGTTCTCCTTTTGAAATTTTAGGAAACTCCACCTTCAGTAAAGAAATTACAGGTTTACAAAATAATTTTAATTATTTCTATAGAGTTAGGGCTGAAAGAACTTTTTTAACTGGCCAGGGTGCAATTAGTAATACTATTTTGGTTCGAACAGCTAGTGGAATTCTTCCTCCTGGTAATTGCCTTTCTTTTGATGGTTCAAATGATTTTGTTACAATTCCTAGTTCTACCGGAATTAATAATAGATTCCTTAATAACAGAATTACTTTAGAAGGTTGGTTTTTGTTAAAAAGTCTGCCTACTGGAGGTGCAATGCCAGCCTTAATTACTGAGAATTACAATGGTGCAGGAGGTGCTAATATTAAATTTGCAATTTATTTATATCAGAATACGTTAGTTGGTGGTTTCCATAACGGCAGTATTTATTGGACGACAGCCACCTACAACAAAGCTTTAGAATTAAACAAATGGACTCATATAGCTTGTACTTACGATCAATTAAATGTTAAACTATATGTAAATGGTGCTTTGGTTGCAACCAGAGCTTCTTCTGCACCATTACCACCTGGAAATGAAGATTGGTCAATAGGTAAACGATGGGATTACAATGAATACATTCATGGTAATTTTGATGAAGTAAGAATTTATAACGAGGCATTAACTCAAAGCGAAATTAACCTCGATTTGAGGGATACGAATGCTGTTTTGCCTAATAATTTGGTTGCACATTTTAATTTTGATCAAGGTATTGCATCGGGAGCGAATTCTTCTATACTTAAACTAACAGACAAAAGCTCGAGTACTTTATATACTGGTAACTTGAACAATTTTGCTATGAGTGGTTCCACCAGTAATTTTATTACAAGTTATGCAATGGTAGTTCCAAGTGCTACAGCTGCAACTGCAGTAACTGCAAATGGTTTTACTGCAAATTGGTTAGCTCCAAAACATGGGATTATAGAAAATTATTTATTGGATATTTCAACCACCTCAGATTTTTCAGGTCCTATTAGTGGTTCTCCATTTACAATTAGTACTTCTACTTTATCACATTCTGTTTCAGGATTAACTCCTGGTACTTATTATTATAGAATAAGGTCTATTAATTCAAATTTTGCAAATCAAAGTGCTTATTCAAATGTAGTTACAGTTTTAGTTAATTACGACTATCCAGGAAACGCATTACATTTTGATGGAGTAAATGATTTTGTAACCATTCCAAAAGCTTATGATCAACCTCAAATTTTTACTATAGAGGCTTGGTTTAAAACAACAGCTGCCAAAGGTGGAATTGTAGGTTTTGGTAATTCTGCATATGGTGGTGCCACAAATTATGATAGATTTATTTATCTAAATAATAATGGTCGTATTTATTTTGGGATTTATAATAATAATCAAGTTGCGATTTCTTCACCACTACCATATAATGATGGAAAGTATCACCATGTTGCGGCCTCTTTTAATTATTCAAAGGGTTTGAAATTATATGTTGATGGTGTATTGGTTGCTTCAACTGGTCCGGTTGGTTTAGCTCAAGCTTATTGGGGTTATTGGAGAATTGGAGGCTTTACCAATTGGTCAAATGCTGGTCAATTCTTTGAAGGAAATATTGATGAAGTAAAAATTTGGAGTTCTGAAAGAACTTTGACTCAAATACAAGATGGAATTAAAAATTATATCAATACCAATCAAACAGATTTATTAGCATATTTTAATTTTAATCAAGGGGTTTCTGGTGCTAATAATTCTACTACTGATGTTTCTTTCGACCAAAGTAGCAAAGGGAATAACGGAAATTTAATGAATTTCAGTTTAAATGGTACTACTAGTAATTGGGTTGAAAGTTACAGTATGATTTCTCCAACTGCCATTGCTGCTACAAGCATTAGTTCTAGTGGTTTTACTGCAAATTTTACAGCTTCTCCAACGGGTACTGTAAATAATTACCAAATTGAAGTTTCCACAACTCCTGATTTTACAGGATTAATACCAGGTTCTCCTTTTGTTGTTTCAAGTACAACTAATACAAGAGTGTTCACAAACATGTTAGGTGGAACTTATTATTATAGGGTTAGACCAATTAAAACAAATTTAACAGGTGCGGGAGCTGCATTAAATAGTATTGCTGTTAATGTTCCTTATACTATACCCGGAAATGCAATTGCATTTGATGGGGTGAATGACAGATTAAAAGCCGTCAATTATCATATCGGTAATTTTGGTAGTAGTAATTTCACTGTGGAGTTTTGGATGAAAACCTCTGCTTCAAGTGGTTATTTGGTAACAAAAAGAATAACTTGTGGTCATGGCTCATTTTTTAATATAAGTCACAATAGTGTTATTGCAGTAGAAGTAGATCAGGATGGAGCAGGAACTAACTATTTGGCAATGTCTTCAACCAATAATAAACCGGTAAATGATGGAAAATGGCACCATATTGCAGTTGTTAGAGAGGGTGTTAATATCAAAATTTATATTGATGGGGTTGTTGAAGGTAATAAAAATACTAATGGTGTTACTTGGATTTCAAATGGAAATTCTATTGATATAGGTACCAGGTATTGTCATAATTTACCTTATGACGGTAGCTTAGATGAATTGAGGATTTGGTACACAGCCAGAAGTCAAGATAGTATTGTTTCTAATATGCGAAAAATTGTAAGTCCTAATTCACCAGGACTCACTGCATATTATGATTTCGACCAAGGTGTTGGTGGTTTTCAAAATTATGGTAGAACTGTAGCTTTCGATAAAAAGGGAAATCCTGAGAGTCATTTAAATCTTATAGATTTTACTATGGAAGCTTTGAATAGTAACTTTGTTCAAAGTTATGCTACTGTTGTACCAACCCAAACCGACCCTACAGAAATAACTCCTTCCGGATTTACTTTAAATTGGCTTGCTCCTCCAAATGGTGAGGTAACTAATTACCTTGTGGATGTTTCTTTGAGTTCAAACTTTACAGCTCCTATTTCCGGTTCACCTTTTAATGTTTCGGGCCTTACACATACTTTATCAGGATTGGCAAGTAGTACTTTCTATTGCCGAGTTAGAGCAAATATTGCTTCTGGGCCTTTAGCCGGTGAAGGCGGTCCTTCAAATGTTAAAGTTATTGATTTAAAGTATACTCAACCTGGTAATGCTCTGCATTTTGATGGAAACAATGATTTTGGTTTAATTCCTAAAAGTTTAACAAATAATTTTACTGTGGAGTTTTGGATGAAATCAGGCCAAACAGGCACAAGTAAAGGGATTATTTCAACCAATGATTTTGGAGTTTCTTTATCAAATGGGAAAATTGTGTTTAATGCTCCAGGCGCTACATTAACTTCTTCCGCTTCTGTTAATATTGATAGGTGGATTCATGTTGCTGTTACAAGAAATAATAGCCAACTAAAACTTTATATTAATGGGATACAAGATCAAACTGCTACTGGTGCGGCAGGAAATATAAATAGTAATTTACAATTTACTCTCGGTTCTATATACGGACAAGGATCTAATAGCACCTTTTCATACAATGGAGCAATTGATGAGCTGAGAATTTGGAATATAGAAAGGGCTAGTATAGATATTGCTAATTTTTATAAAGATACAATTGATAGAACTACAACCGGTTTACTTGATTATTATAGATTTGATCAAGGAATTGGTGGCGTTAACAATACCGGTGTTACTACATTAATCGATATTTCAGGGACAAATAATGGTGGGTCAATATCTAATTTTTCATTGGCCGGAAATACAAGTAATTGGGTTAATTCTTACAGTATTGGTGTAAATGCTCCTTCTAATTTAACTGCTTCTAATAGTAATTGCGGAACAATCGATTTAAATTGGCAATTACCTGCATCAAGATTTTCTAATTGTGAAGCATCAAATGATTGTATTATTGGTGATTTTAAACAATTTATTTATGTTGATGATTCTTTATTGGCAGAGGTTCCAGGATCAGCTACTAATTATTCATTTAATGTAAATCAGATTTATAGAAATACCAGATTAATTAGAGGAATCAATTATAAGTTTGTTATTAGAATGGCTTATGTTCCTACGAATTTCAATTTTGTTAGAACCAGTCAACCTACAAATATTGCTATTGGTAAATTTAAGGATAATCCGGCTATTGTTTCTGGTTTTACAGCTAGTACAGAAAAATGTGATGGAAGTGTAACCTTAAATTGGTCGTGGAATGATGCAAATCCACAGAATGGTTTTATAATCAACCGTTCCAACGATAGTATCATGTCTAGTCCTTTGCAAATATCTTTAGCTGGACAACAACGTAGTTATAATGATGCGGGTTTACAAAGAGGTCATTTTTATTATTATAGAATTTTCCCTCGTAATGATTGTTTTAGTGCAAGTGCTCCTGATAGCATGTTTGCAGGGGTTTCCGATACCATGATTATTACCGGTGGTATTTCACCACAAGTGCCTGCCAGACCAACTGATGTTTCTCTTTTTGCTGATTCTATTAATAATGTAATCTCGATTCGTTGGAAGGATAATTCAGACAATGAAGATAAATTTGTTATAGAGCGTGCTGCTGTTGGTGGTTTAACTACTAATATAGATGTAAATGCTAATGATACTTTTTATCTTGATGAGCAAGCTGCCGGTTGTGTAGCTTATAATTATACTGTTAAAGCAATTTCTGGTTGTGCAATTAATGGTATTCCTTCTCTTGGTGTAAATCAAACCAGAATTACACCAAACTTGAATGAAACTTTTAATGATACTACTATTTATAAATTAACATGCTCTAAAGGTTATTACCAAAATAGGGTTGAATTAAACTGGAACAATAGAAATAATGCTCAGTTAAGTAGTATCAGAATTTATAGAAAGGTTGCAAATTCAAACAACGATTCAATTCTTATTTCTTCTGTTTTACCTGGATCGGGTTTATATATTGATAATACAGTTGTTGCCGGGGTTTTATACAGGTATTTCCTTATTGGTGAAACACAATGTGCTGGTGTTGCCAGGTTCTCTAATATGACTGATGATATTGGTTTCAGAAGTCCGACAGGAACTGTTAATGGTCGTATAACCTATTTAGGTGATTACGCTGCAAGCGGAGTGAGAGTATTGGCTCAAAATACAACAAATAATAAAGGAGGTGCTGTTAATTTAGATGGTGTTGATGATTATCTCGAAATTGAACATAACGATAATCAAAATACAATCAGCAATGCACTAACTATTGAAACCTGGTTCAAACCAATTACTCAAAATGATTTTGTTTTGGTAAGTAAAAAAGATTCAGTAAATGGTGGTTATGTTTTAAAATATAACAGTAGTTCAAATCAACTAATCTTTGCTGTTTACAATAACATCGATAGTCAAATTGTTAGTGTAGATTCTCCATTTACTTCTTTTACGTCTTATAATCAAATTACTGCTGCATTTGGCATCGATAGCATTAGAGTTTTTGTTAATGGAATCCATGCAAAAACTGTTGCTACCACTATTTCTTCTTTGGGTATACCTAAAGCTAAATTATACTTGGGAGGTTCTCCGGAACTTGGCATTTATGGAAAAGGTAATATGGATGAGGTAAGACTTTGGAATAAATCAAAAACCGGTCTTCAGATTGTAAATGATTTTAATAGAAAGATTGAGCAAGATGATGCAAGTCTTTTCCTTTATTTAAATTTTGATGATAGATTTAATGGTCTTACTGAAACTTATGATCAAAGTAATCTGAATCTTGTATTTAATGGCAATCATGCCAAACTTGTTAATGGAGCTGGGTTTACAGATTCAATTCCTAATAACAGCCAGTTGGCTTTGGCTAGTTATACTGATGCTTCAGGTAATTATAGTATTCCTAATTTGAGATATATTGGTAGTGGTCAAAATTATACAGTTGTACCAAGTTTGGATATTCATACTTTCTCTCCAAATAATTCTGTAATTTTTGTTGGAGATGGAAATCAACTCGTGAACAATGTTAACTTTATTGATAATTCAAGTTTCGAATTTGTTGGTACAGTTAATTATGCTGGAACTACATGTCCGGCTGTTGGTGCTAGAGTGCTAATCGATGGTCAGTTTATAGTTCAAAATAGCCAATTATTGACAGTTAATGATAGCGGCAAATTTGCAGTCCGAGTTCCAATCGGTGCTCACTATGTTTCATTAGTTCAAGATAAACACACTTTTAGTCAAGGAAGGTTTCCTGAAAGAGGTTTATTTGATTTCAGCAGTCCGGTTTCTGTAAACTTTGTCGATTCAACTTTCTTAACAGTTGTTGGTAGAGTTGCAGGTGGAAAAAGAGAATTGAGTAAATTACCGGGATTAGCTAGAGGAAAGAATAATATTGGTAAAGCCAGTTTTACTTTTAATTCTGTTGGCCAATCCGGTATAAATGGTTGTTACTCTCAAAGTATCGTTACCAATGATACATCAGGTGAGTATACAGCCTATTTGTTACCATTAAGATATAATATCAACAATTTGAAATTGGTTAATAATGCTGACCCAACAATTCTAACAAAGCCGGAGTTTAATAATCCCAACATTTTAGATTTATCAATAATTCCTGAGGTAACAAATGTTTCTGATACTTTAGTTACGGATTATTTCACAAGAATTGATAGCATTTCATATCATAAACAACTAGATTTTGCTTACTATGAAAGTCCTGAGATTTTTGTAAGTGATACTAGTACTCCATATTTAAGTTTGGTAAATAATTTTATAGGTGAAAAATCAATTAAAGTAAATGATTCTACTACAATTGATATTTCGAATAATGAATTAGGCTATCCTGTATTCTTGCAAGGAAATGTATATGTTGGAATTATAAAGGTTGTTGAAAGATATTACAATGCTGATAAGCCATCAACCGATTCAACAAGAGTTGATATTGTTCCGGTAAATGGCGTTTTAAGGTTCTTTAATAATTTTGCGATTAGTGATACAGTTGGAGAAACTGAAATTGAAAATGGTGTTTTTGTATATACTTTCAAAGGAGGTGTACCTAATCAATTAAGAAACTCTGTTAATCCCCAATACAGTTATACTAAAACAATGCAATTAGAGTTTGTGCCTCAAATAGGTGCTACTATTAATTATTTACCAAATCAATCTGATTTAATTAATAAATTCTATCGTGGGTATTTATTTGGAGCTCGTCCGGGTGGAAGTAATTTTGTAACACGTGGTCCTGCTTTGGTAGATTTTGTTTTACGTGACCCTCCTGGCAGCGCAAGTAGTGCTACATGGAGTAAAGGTACCTCTTATTCAAAAGCTGAGAGTTATAGTTTCTCTAATTCATTTACTAGAAGCATTTCTAATGAGATTGATGCAGGTTCTAAAGTAACAACTTTTGTTGGTGCCGGTGCAGGATTGGGTGCTTTCTTTGTTGGCGGTACAATTATGGAAAATGAGGTAATTGCTAATGTAAATTTAGGAGTTAGTTTAGGCATTTCAACTTCAGGTGAGGGTGAAATTGTTACAACTACAACTAGTAATACAACAATTTCAACTGGTTCAGATCCTTCTTCCGTTGGTGCCGATGCTGATATCTATTATGGTAAATCAATTAATATGGTATTTGGAAATGCAGACCAGGTAGAATTGATTGATACTGCTACTTGTGCAATTCTTGAATCAACTGCAGGAACTCAAATATGTTATGGCAACGAAATCAATGGGTATAAAATTGGTAAAAGGAATAGTTATTTTATTTCTCCCGGAGGTATTGCTACTACTTTCGCCTATACTCAAAACGAAATATTGAATATTGTTATTCCTGATTTAGAGGCGCTTCGTAACCAGCTTTTCACTAATAATACTTTAAATAACAGAGGTCAAAAGAAATATACTGCTGTTTTTGTTGATGCTAATGATGCTGATTTTGCCCGTAAATTTGGTTCAAATAATGATGACCCAATTTGGGGTGCCAATAGATCTACTCCAACTCCATTTACCAGAGAAACAAGAGATTCTATTGGTTCAAGTTATATTTTTAGAGGAAATTCAAGATTTGAAACAGATTCAATTCGTTTTTATAATGACCAAATTCGTTTGTGGAAATCTGCAATTGCGAAAAATGAAGAAGTTAAGTACCGTACAATAAATAATGCTGGTGCTCAACCTGTGGTTGGAGGAAGGAATATTAGTATTGGTAAGGCTATGATTACAGAAGATTTTTCTTCTCAAACCGACCAATCAAGTACAGAAACATTCGACTTAAATTTTTCAACAGAGATAGGTACTACTATTGGTTTTGAAGCATTTGGTTTAGGTATGGAATTAACTAATTCATTCTCTTTTGAACATACAACAGGTTCTTCTAAATCTAGTGCCAAATCGGTTGTAAACACTTTTTCTTATACTTTACAAGATGGTGATGATGGAGATTTAATTTCAACAGATATTGTTGATCCAAGATCTGGTGGTAGCCATCTATTTAAATTGCGTTCAGGAAGAACTTCATGTCCATATGAAGGTGAACAAAGAGCCATGTTCTTTGATCCGGCTAATGATACAATCACTTCTACAACCATGTTAGAGGATGGATTTGAAATTCAAACCGGAACTGCTCAGAATGATGTGCCTGTTATTTCAGTTGACAGAAATAATAATTTTAATGTTCCGGCAAATGATGATGCAATTTTTGTGTTGGATTTAGGTAACCTTAGTGAAGGTCGTCAAGATAGAACTTACTCACTTCGTGTCGATCAATCTACAAATCCTTATGGCGCTATTTTAAAAGTTGATGGCTTAGATCCTAACAGAGATTTTGATGTGCCTTATGGTGCTACTGTTCAAAAAACTTTAACATTAAAACGTGGCCCTAATCATTATGATTACAGCAATATCAGATTGATTCTTAAATCTGCTTGTGATGATGATATTTTTGATACCGTTTCTATTAGCGCAAAATTCCTTCCAACTTGTACAGATATCTCTCTAAAATCTCCTGAAGATAGATGGGTTTTAAATACTAATTACAGAGATACGCTTCCTGTTGTAATGGGTGGTTATAACTACAATTGGGGTGGTTTCCAGGCTGTACATTTTCAGTACAAACCTTTGGGTAGCAGTGTTTGGTATAATGAGAAATCATACTTTAAAGATACAGCGGATGTTAATTATAAAATTCCGGTTGGCGAACCAAATATCTTTTATCCATTTAATTTCAGAAATCTCCCTGATGGAAACTATGAATTAAGAGCTGTAACTGAATGTATCGCTCCTGGATATCCTAATTCAAGAATCAATTCAACTGTTATGCAAGGTTTGGTTGATAGAATTAATCCTTCTCCTTTTGGAACTCCTTCTCCAGCTGATGGAATTTTATCTCCAAATGATGATATCAGTATTCAGTTTAATGAACCTATTGAACAAAGTTCTTTATCTCTATCAAACTTTGAGGTAAAAGGTGTTTTAAATCAATCGGATTTAAGAAGTAATACAAGTATTTTGTTTGATGGTGATAATGATTACCTTGAAGTAGCCCAAGGTCTTGGACTACAACAAAAATCGTTTACTATTGAATTCTGGCACAAACGTAATGCTTTAGGTAATCAGGTTTTGGTTTCACAAGGTGCAGATAGCGCTGCTTCTTTTGATATTGGTTTTACTTCTGATAATAAATTCTTCTGTAGAATTGCCGGTGAAACTGTAGTTTCTAACTTGCCATTTACAGATACTTCTGCCTACAATTTCTATGCAGTTTCATACAACAATCTTGCTCAAACTGCCGATTTGTTTATCAATGAACAAGTTGTAAATATTGGTAATAACAGAATTTTTAATCCTTATTCAGGTTCTGGTAAATTTTATATTGGTAAATCTGCTGTTAATAATCCTCTTTTCTCAAAAGGAAATTTGTATGAGTTACGTGTTTGGAATATTGCTCGTACCTTAACAGAATCAGTTCAATCTAAATCTAAATTGTTAAGTGGAACAGAATCTGGTTTAATTGCCAATTGGAGAATGGATGAGGCAACCGGAAATATGGTAAAAGATTATGCCCGCTTTAGAAATGCCTCTATTGTTAATGCCCAATGGTTCATTACACCAACTGGTAAATCTTATACTTTCGATGGTAATAGCGATTTCATAACTGTTCCTACTCAACATTTTGGAATAAGTAAGGAAATGGATTTCACTTTAGAATTCTGGTTTAAATCAAACAATGGTAACAAAGTTGGTTTATTATCAAATGGCACAGGTGAAGGAAATATCTTCAATTCAAATTTGAAATGGAGTATTGAGACTGATTCAATTGGTAGAATTCATGTAAGACATAATGGAATTGATTTCTTAGCAACGAATAGCTCACATTTTGATGGTAACTGGCACCACTTCGCTTTAGTATTAAGAAGAAATAGCAATCTTTCTGCTTATATCGATGCCAATCTTCAGAATTCAATTCAGTCTGCTGCAGTTGAACAATGGGGTGGTTTAAAACTTTGGATGGGTGCGAGAGGTTGGAATAACAATGGTAATTTACATTTCGATAGCACTTCAAACTACTTCACAGGTGAAATGGATGAATTGCGTTTCTGGAATACATCTAGATTACATGAGCAAATTCAAAGAGATAAAAATAGCAGATTAAATGGTGATGAAGCTGGTTTGGTATTGTATGTGCCTTTTGAAGCTTATACTTTACAACAAGGTTTCCCTGTTTTAACTGCAAGTAGTCGTGAATTTACTTCTGATACTAGAACAATTACATCATTTGGAGATGCAACTTTTAGCTTTTTATCTCCAACTATTAAACTACCAAGAGCCGCTCAGAATATCAATTTCACCTATTCATTAAATGATGATAAAATTATCATAACTCCAACAATTGCAAATGAGTTTATTGAAAATGTTACACTGGATATTACTGTAAAGAATATCAAAGATAAAAATGGTAATACCCAACAATCACCTAAAACCTGGATTGCTTATGTAGATAAAAATCAGGTTAAATGGCAAGATGATAACAAAGTTTTAAGCAAAAATACAGGTGCTCCTTTAAGCTTTAATGCTACCATCATTAACTCTGGTGGTGCTTTAAAAACTTTCACAATAAGCAATTTGCCTGAATGGTTGAAATCATCAGTTACAAAAGCTACCATCAATCCAAATAGTGTTGTTGATGTTACATTTACTGTTGACCCAAATCTTAATATCGGAAAATACGAACATGATCTTGCTTTAAGCACAGATTTTGGTTATGCCGATAAAATGATTATTAATCTGAATGTAAATGCTATTAAACCTACTTGGGATGTTAAAAAGGGTGAATTCAGCAAATCAATGAGTATCATCGGACAAGTTAGAATTAACAATGTTATTTCAGCAAATACAGAAGATATACTTGCTGCTTTTGTTGGCAATGATTGTCGTGGTTTAGCTAAAGTTCAATACTTCGAACAATTAGATAAATATCTTGTATTTATGGATGTTTATGGAAATACTGATAACGAAGTTCTAGAATTCAGAATCTGGAATTCTGCTACCGGTAAAACTCATATTCAAGTAAATCCATCTTTGAATTTTGTTTCTAATAATGTTGTAGGTACTGTTGCTTCGCCTCAAATATTTAATGCACTGGATAAAGTTACTCAAAGAATTCCTTTGAATACCGGATGGAATTGGATTTCATTTAATTTGTTAAGCACCGATTCAACTAATTTAAACCAACTTTTTGCAGGTTTGAGAAATTTTTCAGGAAACCAAATTAAAAACAATACTCAAATGGCTTCTTATGATTCAATTAATGGTTGGACAGGAAATTTGAGCAATTTGAATACCGGTATTAAACCTGAATCTTCTTACTTAATGTATGTAAACGAACGTGATACTTTGGAAGTAAGAGGTGTTGAAGCAAATCCGGTTAATCGCACTATAAGCATTAATGCCGGTTGGAATTTCTTAGGATTTATTGCTCAACGTAATCTATCTACCAATGAAGCTCTTTCGGATTTAGATGCTAGTCAAAACGATATCATCAAAGGCCAAACTAATTTTGCTGTTTATGATACAGTTTTAGGTTGGATTGGTAGCTTATCTACCCTCATTCCTAATGAAGGATATTTGTACAAGTCTGCAAATTCACAAAGCTTCAATTACCCATTAAATGCAATGTTTGGTAAAAAGGCCCAAACCAGAGATGAATTCGTTTCTAAGTATTGGACCTTAAAACCTGGCAAATCAAATACTACAATGTCTTTACTTGCGAAAGTTAATGCTTGTAGCAATTTGAATAACAAAGACCAATTGTTATTAGGTGCTTTTGTTAACAATGAATTAAGAGGATTTGCTAAGGCACAAATTGTTAATGGTAAAGAAAACATCTACTTCTTGAGTATTGAGGGACTTGAGAATGAAACGCTCAGCTTTAAACTATTGGATGAAAATTCCGGTTTAGTATACGACCTAAAACAAACAATTGATTTTAAATCAAACCTAATTAGTGGTTCATTAAAGAGTCCTTTTGTATTTGAAAATACAGGTTCATGTACACAAAATAATGTTGAGCAAAATTTCAGCGCTGTGGTTTATCCTATTCCTTTTAGTGATGAATTTAATATCAGTTTAAATATGCCTGAATCAGCTAATGTTACTTTAAGAATTCTGGATATTTCCGGAAAGGAAATTGAACTTATTGGAACACAACAATTAAATAAAGGTGTAAATATTATTAACCAACATGCTGCTCAATTACCTTCAGGTGTTTATTTGCTTGAAGTTCAGAGTTCATTAGGTACTTCAAGACAAAAAATAGTTAAATTATAAGCAACAAATAAACCAGTAGATTCTATCAATTGAATCTACTGGTATTTTTTAAAAGTTAATATATAAATCATGAAAAAATATACCATGTTAAAGTCAATATTCATTCTTTTGATTGTTGTACTTTTCTCTTCAAAAAGCACGTTTGCTGCCGATCCTAATTGGACAGTTAATGCTTCATCTTTTCAATACAATATGACCATGACTGCGGTTGTAAACATTGATTGTGCTGAACAATTAAGTCCAAGTAATAGAATCGGTGTATTTGCAGGAACAGAATGCAGAGGTTCTGCTTTAACTAGTCAGGTTTATAATGGAAAATATACCGCTTCATTATTTATTTATAGCAATAGTGTTAATGGCGAAAATCTTTCATTTAAAATTTATAATGCCGCAAAGGATACAGTATATGAAGCAAAAGTTACAGTACAGTTTCAACAAAATGCGGCCTATGGAAATGCAGGCTCTCCTTATGTTGTTTACAGCAAATTCCCATGTTATTTTACTAAAGATATATTGCCGGTTACAAACTACTTATCTCCAAATAACGATGGTTTAAATGATTATTTTGAAATTGCCGATGTAGATGCATATGGTGATTATGCACTTACAATATATGATGAAAATGGCTTAGAAGTTTATTCAATTTCATCAAACTATAAAAATGATTGGAATGGAAGTTTGGATGGTAAAACATTACCTACAGGGGCCTATTATTATTTATTTAGAAAAGAAGCAAGCGATAAAGAATACAAGGGTATTATTAATATTTTAAATGCTAACTAAAACAACTAACAATCACTTAAAAAGTCAAATCATGAAAAATTTAATTACATATCTGGTGCTCTTGTTTTTTGTTGTAAACACAGGCTATGCACAAGAAAGAAATACTTCATATACCAATGTACTAAATCCTTTTGTTTATAATCCATCACTTGCGGGTAGTACGGAACATATTAATGCAATTTTTAACTCCAAAGGTGTTTCCTCCGGAATAGATGGTGCCAATCGTGCATTTAATTTTGGATTACATGCGCCATTGAAAAACGGTGTAGGTTTAGGTGCAAAATTTTTAAGTAATTCTGTTGGTGTTTTTAAAACCATAAATGCGGAAGCTGCTTTCAGTAAAATGGTAAAATTGAACGATAAAAATTCCTTAAGTTTCGGTTTATCAGTAGGATTTTCTCAAACAGGTTTAAAGTCTGAATTGTTAAATAACATGGTAAATGTTTCTGACCCTACTTTAAATTCTGCTCAATTAAATCAATTGCTTTTCTCTAGTGGAATTGGTATGACATACAAATGGAACAAAAAGTTTGAGTTGGGTTTGGCAATGCCGGCTGTTATAACCGGAGATAAACCATTTAATAATTTACTTATTTCAAACGCTTCGTATTTAATTAATTTAGATAAATCAAATACATGGAAAGTTAAACCAATAGTGAATTTCTACAATTTTAATACCGGTTTAAATATGTTAGATGGATTGGTGCAAGCTAATTGGAAAGAAACAGTTTCTTTTGGCGGTGGATATAGAACCAATGGCTCTGTAATTGCTTCAGTTGGTTTGAATTTTAAAACCATTGGAATTCAATATACTTATTATAGTCAGGTTGATGGATACAAGGCTTTGGCTCCTTCACAAAATGAAATTGCTGTTGTTTTTGGATTTAATAAACCTAAACTTAAAACATCTAATCAAACCCTAAGTGATGAACAAGTTCAAGATGAAATTGAAAGAATTAATGAAAAAGTAAATGGTTTGGTTAATGTAGATAAAACCAATCCAGGTTTGGTTAATATGAATAAGGAACTTTCTAAGTTGAATAAAGAACTCGAAAAGATTTTGAGTAAATATAAAATTACAAACCAGGAGCAATTGTTAAAAGTAAAGAATTTGAAATCTAATCTCGAATCTTTAATGATGAAATACAATGACTAAGTTTTCTAAGAATTTATGCTTATTTATAATGTTTTTTGTTTATTCATTATACCTAAATGCACAGACAGATTCAGTTTCAATAAACAATAAAGTTGTTAAGGGCGAAATGAATGAGATGGTTCAAAAATTAGATGCTTTTCTTGCGATTGAAGCTAATGGGAAATCTAATAGTGGCAATGAAAATCTTATAAAAAGTTTGAATAAGTATAAAGATTCAATAAACTTGGTTTTAACTTCTCAGCAGCAAGATATTTACTACCTCAAACAAAGAATTAAAGCCCTGGAAGAGAAAAAGACCTTAGCTCCTGAAGTTGTTTCAAATAAATTTGAAAATATAGCCGGAGTAATTTATTTCGATATTGGAAGTTTTGAATTAAATGCTGAAAATAAACTATTGGTAAAAGATATAGTTTCTAAATACGGTACCAAAACATTACAACTTGTTGCTTATACCGATACAATTGGAAATGTTGTAAATAATCAAAAACTTTCTGATAATAGGGCTTTAAGTGTGCAAAATGAATTAACTTCTAATGGAATAGAAATTCAACAACTTAAAATTTATTCAAAAGGCATGATGGCTGAAGAAAATAGAAATTTAACAGCCAAAGAATGCAGAAGAGTAGAAATTAGATACTAGGAGTTTAGGGGGTTCCTTTTTTTAATAACATCAGGTCGGTTTAGCAATAAACCGGCCTTTTTGTTAAAGCTTCTATTCGTTCTCGATATTAACTTACTCCTAAAAATTTTCACTCCACACTTACACTCAAAACTCACACTCACACTCATTCCCTCCTCGACCACTCACTCCACGACCCCACATACAATTTCGGAATACTTAATCCTGCATAATCCATCGCTAAAAGAGTATGGCATGCAGTAACTCCGGAACCACAATGAACTATTGTATTTTGACTTGTTACATTACCTAAAAATTCCGTATACATCGCTTTTAGTTCATCAGGATTTTTAAATAAACCGGCTTCAGTTAAATTCATACTAAAGGGTAAATTCACTGCCCCAGGAATATGTCCTGCAAGCAAATCGATGGGCTCTGAAATACCTTCATAACGATAAGCATCTCGTACATCAATTACTTTATAGCTTGAATCATTTGAAACCTTTCTTACTTCCTCGATATCACTCAAAGGTAAATTCCAATTTGAGGCAGAAAAATTGCCTTTGTTTTTGGCTGATTCCAATCCTGAATTTAAAGATATTCCATTGGCTTCAGCTGCTTGCAAACCACCATTTAGAACCTGCACTTTGTTATGACCACAAGCCTTGAGCATCCACCACAAACGAGCAGCTGCATTGGAAGCATTTTTATCATCATAAACAACAATATGAGTATGATTTGAAACTCCAATTTCTTGCATTTTTTCTACAAACTTCGAAATTTTGGGAAGAGGATGTCGTCCACCATTAGCTGCATTTGCGGGCACTTCAGCCATATCATTATTTAAATCAACATACAAAGCACCTTGAATATGTTTTGATTCATATGAAGCTAAATTCCCTGCATCTAAAATCAACAGGTTTTCATTGGAATAAATGTTTAGTAACTCACTAGCATTAATAATCGGACTCAT
>JBMLOK010000123.1:0-3711 GCA_049243005.1 Bacteroidia bacterium
GTAAGTGAAATTGATGGAAAATTTGCAGATTATAAATTAAGTGAAGCTTTAATGGCGATGTACAAATTAATCTGGGATGATTTCTGTTCATGGTACCTTGAAATGATTAAACCTGCTTATCAACAGCCAATTAATCAAAGTACTTATGATGAATGTATTAGTCATTTCAATCAATTATTGAGTTTATTACATCCATTTATGCCATTTATTACTGAAGAAATTTGGCATGGATTAGAAACCAGAAAAGAAGGTGAAAGTATTTGTTTAGCTAAATATCCTGAAACAAAGGGCTTGAAGAACATTGATTTTTCTAAAACTTTTGATGCCATAACGGCTATCAGAAATTTGAGAAATGCCAAAGGTTTAAGTCCTAAAGAAGCTTTCAAAATTATTATCAAAGCAAATGATGAAGCTGCTTACCAGTCAAATGAGTTTTTAATCAGGAAATTGGCAAATGTTTCTGAAGTTATTTTTGATAAAACAGCTGAATCGGGTCAAAATTGGGTTTCATTGCCGGTTTCAACCGATCAGGTTTTAGTTTATTTGGAATTAAATATTGATGTTGAAGCTGAAAAGGAAAAAATCCAGAAAGAAATTGAATACTTACAAGGCTTTATGAAATCGGTTGATGCAAAACTGAGTAATGAAAAGTTTGTAAACAATGCCAAACCGGAATTAGTAGATAAAGAACGTCAGAAAAAAGCCGATGCAGAAGCAAAAATTTCTGTGCTTTTGGAATCGTTAAATAGCCTATAACCGCGGGCTGAAACTCTGGAATCCAAAATATAAAAATCCCTCATTCTAATTTTTGAATGGGGGATTTTTCTTTGTATGATCCTTAAAATCCTGAAGGGATGACATGATTATAGAAAATAAAATACAAAGAAACATCACCCCCAAACTCAACAACGCGGACCATTGGTCCGCGTTGTTGAGTTTGGGGGGAATTCATTTTTATCATTTTTCTAAAAACATGAGGTCACCTATCGGGGTCTTAATTTTCTTTAAATTATGCAATTGAATTCCAAACTAAATTTTAAAATAATTCTCAAAACACTACTTCATTTATAAAAAACTACCAGAGGTTAACATGCGGATATTCATTTTCGAAATTAAACAACCAGTTAATTCCAATATCAAACCAATGGTCGGAAAATCTTATCCAATTATAGTAAAATTCTAGCCAGTACCTTGTTTTATAAGGCTTTTATAATGAACAAAGAGACTGACAAAAAGTACTTGTTGGTTTTCTGAAAGGTATTTTTGTTCAATTCAAAATTATTTGAACCTTTTTTAATAATTAAATGACTCATTAAATATGATGACAAAGAAAATCATGATTAATGCCTTGTAAATTAGTTGTTTAGATTTGGTTGATTTATTAAAATCATTGTTTCTAATGACAAGCCCGGGTAAGGTATTAATTAAAATTGTACCATCAAATTTTAATAAACCGCGTATGAAAACTATTATCCAACAACAAATCAAAAAAATGAGCCTTCTATTATTGATGGTCATTTTGGCAGTAATTTCAAAAGCACAATTAACTGCACCAAGTGTAGAAGATATTTATGGTGGGATTATAAAATCTATCCATGGGTATTCAAAAACAAGTGATACCAGCAGAATTTTTGTAGTCACAGAAAGTGCCAATTCGATGTTTTATTCTGATATATATAATCCACCTGGGCCTGATTTTGATTTTAACAGGTTCAGAGTAATCAATACTTTAAATTCTACAGCGGGTTATGGAAATGGAATTACCAACGTAATGGCTCACTCACATTCTGGTACTGTATTTTTTAGTCACAACAATGGATTGTATTCAACTTCTGTAACTGCAAGTTCGGTAACAAGCATTCGTTCAGGCAGTGTAAACTGGGTTCATTTAGAAGATTCAGTTTTAATGTATGTAATTGGAAATAAGTTTTATTGGGGTCTTGTAAGTAATTCAGGAGTATATACAGAAAATATCAATGCACCTTATACAATGGGCGCTTCAGGAACTCCAACTGTTATTGATATCAACCCAATCAACAACAAAGTTTACATATTTTTTGGAGGTACCAACCCAATTGTTTATAAAACAAGTCAGGAGTTTTTTGCATTAACAAGTGGACTTAGCATGAGTTCATTAGCTTTAGGAACCATGCCTTCAGTAACTACATTTTTAGGTTTTGGAATTAGTCCTTCAGGTAGAATATTTTTAGGAGGACAACAAAACATTGCAGGTTACATGAAATTATTCAGGTATTCTGATAATGAAACTACTTGGACAGAGGTAACTCCGGCTATTGATGGTGTAGTTTCGAATGTAATTGCTTTTGGTGGAACTGCAACTTCTTACAGAACTTATTTTGCTAAATGTTATTCAGCAGACCAAGGTGCTACATGGACAACTTTTGGAAATGTAAGTCAACAAACGCATCCAAATGATGGTGTAGTTTATGTTGATCCCAATGATACGCTTACAGTTTACATGACAAGTGACCAGGGAATTGCACGCTCTGAAAATGGTGGTTCAATTATGAAGGAATTGGATAGAGGTATAGAAGCTATTCAGGTTAAAGATATTGATATGACAAGCGATAAAAATATTGCTTGGTTAGCTTCTAAATCAGGAATCAGAAAAGTAACTAATTATACAACTAGTCCTAGCTGGAGCAGGGCTATTTTCCCTAATGGTGATGGTTCTCCTTACTATTCAGCAGATATGTTACCTAGTGATTATAATACTGCATATGTTGGGAATTTAAGAATATACAAAACAACAGATGGTGGTTCAAACTGGACTCAAAAATTTACACCTGAAGTAGCGCCATATAGTTTTCCTGATACCGGAATTCAAAACAGTGCCATTGAAATTTGTCCATTTGATGAAAACATAGTTTTTGCAACCTGGGAACTGGATAATTACAGAAAAGGTGGTTTGTTTTACTCTTTAAATGCTGGTGCTAGCTGGTCGCAATTATTGCTAGAAGCTTCATCTGTTGGTGAAGATGTAGATGGAACTGATATCATTTTTAATATTGAAGGATCAGATACTGTTGCTTATGTTTCGGTAAGATATGATTTAACAACCCCTCAAGGAAGAAGCGTATATAGATTAGTAAAATCAGGTTCAACCTGGACACCATCACAAAACATGAATGGCGCAAATACAAGTACCGGGACTGTTATTGTTGCTACAATTGAAGATTTATATAAAAGTCCTACTGGTGATACATTAATTGCTACAGGAACTGATGCAGGAAACAATCATCCAATTTGTTATTATAAAATTATTTCAGGAACCAATAAATGGACACCATTCACAACAAGTGGATTTCCTTTTGTTGCAGGTAAAGAAGGTAAAGCATCTACCATGGGTGTTGATACTGTTTTTTGTGCAGTTGATAATGAAATTTATTACTTGGTTTTTGGTGGTTCATCATGGACATTAGGTTATACATATCCGGTTGGTACTGAAATTAATTTTGTTTATTATGATGAATTATTGGTTGGAACAAGTACCGGTTTGTATGGACATGTTACTGATGGCTCAATAATTCCATCAACAGGAGAATACAGAACTATTGGAAATGTTGATTTTACATCAGCTTCAAATTGGGAAACCAATACAGGTTCAGCTTGGGTAGCAGCAACAGCCGCTCCTAATAGTACAAGTGCTGATATAACAATCAGAGCCGGACATACTGCTACTATTTCAAG
>JBMLOK010000124.1:0-8764 GCA_049243005.1 Bacteroidia bacterium
GAAGGCATGTAGTTATAATCTGATGATCTTAAAAAACCATAACCTTCCTGAATCATTTCAAGAACACCTTCACTACTTACAATACTATCCAACTCAACATATTGAGGCGGGCGTTCTTGTTGTTGAGGACGTTCGTATCTATTATCAGGTCTGTCTGTTCTTTCCGGGCGATTATCTTGACGATTGTCGTTTCTGTAATCAGGACGATTGTCTTGACGATTCTGGTCACCACGATTTTCGTTTCTATTATCTATACGATTATCAGGTCTGTTGTCTTGACGATTTTGCTCGCCACGATTTTCAGTTCTATTATCAAGGCGATTATCGGGTCTGTTATCTTGACGATTTTGCTCACCACGATTATCATTTCTGTTATCCGGGCGATTATCAGGTCTGTTGTCCTGACGATTATTATCGTTACGATTTTCAGTTCTGTTTTCTTGTCTGATTTCAGCAGGTTTATCTGTTTTTTCAGAATTGTTATCAGAACTTCCTGTTTCCTGGTTTACTTGAGAAGGACGAGATTGTCTGTTTTGATTTCTATCGTTTCTCCATTTGTTTTCGCGTCTAATTGGCTGAGTTGTTTCCTGATCAATAGTTTTTTCTGCCTCAGGAGTTTTTTCAATCTGAGCTACAACAGGTTCCTCAATAACCAACGGTTGGATAGTCGGAATTTCTAACTGAACTACTTTTACAACTTCGGGAGCAACAACTTCTTCTTCCGCTATTTTAGTTTTTACGCTTTTGGGTCTACCTCTTCTTTTCTTTGAGGTATCTTCTGTTTCTTCTTCCAAGTTACTTATAGGTTTATTTGGTAAATCCATTTTGAAATTTCAAACTCAATTCAACATGGTAAAGGTTAAAAAGTCATACTTTAAAATTTCCTCGGGGTAAAAAAGAAATATCATTCAAAACGAATGAAATATGAATAAAAAGTATTGGACTTGATTGTTCTACCTGGTTTTGATGATTCAATAACTGAATCGAAGGACCATGGTGAAGAATTGATTTTGATGATGCAATACTAACTAATATTTTTATAAATGCAACAAATTTGAAAAAAAGCTTTTATTTAACTCGGGCTCAGAGCTTTCTTATATACTTCAAGGCATCTTTTTCTAGCAAAATCATGGTTTACAATTGGGTTTATATATTTACCTTTTGTAATTTCTGGCACCCACTTTTTAATATAAACAGCATTTTTATCAAACTTTTCTGTTTGTAATGTTGGATTAAAAACTCTGAAATATGGAGCCGCATCTGTTCCACATCCCGCTGCCCATTGCCAACCTCCATTATTTGAGCTTAATTCAAAGTCTAATAATTTTTCTGCAAACCAAGCTTCTCCCCAACGCCAATCAATTAATAAGTGTTTACTTAAAAAACTTGCCACAATCATTCTCACTCTGTTATGCATAAATCCGGTTTCTCTGAGTTCACGCATTCCGGCATCTACAATTGGATAGCCTGTTTCACCATTCTTCCATTTTTCAAATTCCACCTCATTATTTCTCCATTCAATTAAAGAGTAATTTGATTTAAATGGACCATCTACAACATAAGGGAAATGCCATAAAATCTGCATATAAAAGTCACGCCAAATCAATTCGTTTAAATATACATCACTTAAAGAAATTGCTTTTCTTGCTTTTTCTCTGATACTAATTGTTCCAAATCTAAAATGTATTCCTAGCTTAGAAGTTCCAGCAATTGCAGGAAAATCTCTGTTTGTTCCATAATCGCTTATGATTTTTGAAGCCACAATTTTTGATGGAAATTCGATTTCACTCTTTGCAAAACCCAATTGTTCAATCGATGGAAAATCAAAAGATTGAGTTGTTTTGAAAAAATTATTTTTTAGATTTTCAGAAGGATATGACTTCAAATAAAACTCATTCAATTTTGCCTTCCACTTTTTAGAATATGGAGTAAAAACGGTGTAGGGCTTTCCATCATCTTTTACAACTTCATTCCTCTCAAATATGCATTGGTCTTTATACGATTTAACAATTACGCCTTTTGATTCAAAAAAAGCCTGAACTTCTTCATCTCTTTTGATGGCATATGGCTCATAATCGTGATTGAAACTAAGTGAACTAATATTAAAATCCTGATTTATTTCTTTCCAAACCTCTAATGGTTTACCAACTTTTACTAATAAATCTGATCCTAATTCATTTAACTCCTTTTTTAATTCAACTAAAGATTGATGTATAAAATGTAAACGAGCATCCTTTTTTGAAGGTAGTTTACTGAGAATATCTTCATCAAAAATAAAAACCGGAAGAACAGACTGGCCTTTTTTTAATGCATAAAACAGGCCTGCATTGTCTTCCAATCTCAAATCTCTTCTGAACCAGAATACATGTAAGGGTTGAGTCATGTAGTTTCAAACCCCTAACATGCAATTTGGTTTTACTGATAGTACAATTTGTTAAATAGGCTAAAAATTATTCTTTTCCGGATACCAGAATCCATATTTAATAGCAAATGCTATAAAGCTATTTCGTTTATTTTTGATTTTCACTTTGCCTGCAAGTGCACGACAACGGTATTCAACTGTTGCTTCTTCTTTAAAAAAAGCTGTAGCCAATTCTTTATTGGTTTTGCCTTCACAGATTCCTAGCAAGAGTTTTAATTCTTCTCTGGAAAGTTGGCTGTGATCATAATAATCTTCATTACCTTTTCCCAGAGCAATCAAAAGCTCTTCATCTAAAGAATTAATTAGATTTTTCGACAAAACCGCCATGACTCCCAAGCTGTAAAAAGCTGCCTGAATACTGTGTTTGACAAAAGAAGAAAAAACTACTACCGGAATGTGGGGGAAACAACTTTTCATTTTGTCGGCCACCTCAAATCCATTATCTCCGGGTAGATCTAAATCTAAAATTACCAAATCAATTTCTCCCATCGATTTAAAATTGGCAAAAAACTCTTTACCAATGGAACAATTCGCAACTACCTTAAATGAGCCGGAACGTTCTAAACGATTCTGGATGAGGTATCTCCAGAATTCGTTGTCCTCAATTACTGCTACTCTTAACATTTAATTAACTATTTGATAACCTAATATAAAAAGCAACTAAATATTTCCAAAATTTGAATGAAAATTTAAGGCTACCCTAAAACACATTCAGGTAATCAATTAATTACAATTCATTATCAAATGACAATGATGATTGTATGAATAGAAATTCAATAATGATAATTGACCTAAATCAATGTTTTTAATGATTTAGGTCAAAAAATAGAATTAAATGTAAAAAGAATAAATTCTTTATGAAACTGTAAAATTTAAGGTAATTTATTTGAAGAAATATTTCAACTTAACAAATCTTCAATCGCCTTTTTAGCTCTGGTAAATTTAAACTCAAATCCAGAATTAGAAATTTTCTCAGCACTAATGTTCTGATTGGCAAGCAACATTGGCCCCATTTCACCCATCATTAAATTCAATAAAAATGAAGGAACACCGGGAAGAAACTGTGGTCGGCCTAGTGCTTTAGCCGTTAACAATACCAATGTTTTGTTTGTTTCAGGATTGGGTGCTACCGCATTATAAATGCCTTTTACGTCTTTATTTTTAATTGCGTGCAAAAACATTCCACATAAATCGTCTATATGAATCCAGGGATTCATCATTGCTCCATCACCAAAATAGGTACCAAAACCAAATTTTGCAGGTGTAGCAATTGCCTTTAAAAATCCACCTTTGGCAGTTAAAACGAGTCCAATTCTAAAAATACACAATCTAACTTTACTACTTTGAATTTTCAGCGCTTCTTCCTCCCAAATTCTACAAACTTCAGCTAAAAATGTATTGGCAGCAGGAGCATCCTCAGTAGTTAGCAAAGGTGCGTCATTCCCATAAATACCAACAGCAGAAGCACTTAAAACCAAGTTAACTTTATTCTCGTTTTCCTTTAAAATTTTAGCTAGTAATCGAGTTGAATTAACCCTGCTATTCAAAATTTCGTTTTTATAGGCCTCTGTCCATCGGGCATCTGCAACGCCTGTTCCAGCCAAATTAATGATACAATCTGTATCTTTTAAACAATTTAAATCAATTTCTCCTTTGTCGGGGTTCCAATAAAATGCTGGTATTTTGGATTTCTTAGGATTTCTGCTCAGGTGAGTAACCTGATAACCTGACTGTTGCAGAATTTTTGTCAATTGACTACCAACTAATCCAGATCCGCCGGCAATGAGTATATTTGTGTTCATTACTTATTAAAACAAAACATAGACCTCAATGTTTACAATAGAAGAAAAAAGAATAAACAATCAATTGGGAACCTTTACAATCAAAGATATTGAGGCAGTAACCGGAATCAAAGGACACACCCTTAGGATGTGGGAGCAGCGTTATGGGATAATTAAACCAAAACGGTCTGATACCAATATTCGTTACTATGATGATGCTGATTTAAAAATACTGTTAAACATCAGCGTTTTAAATAATCATGGTGTTAAAATAAGTGAAATTGCTAAAATGACAGGAGTTGAAATTACCGAACAGGTTTTAAAACTCAGCAATTTTAGCTCCGAACATACCAATCAAATTAAAGCTTTAACATCTGCTATGCTAAGCTTTAATGAGACTGAGTTTCATAAACAACTATCGGCTAGTATCATTCAATATGGATTAGAATTCACTTTATTAAAAATTGTATTTCCATTTTTAAATGAAGTTGGAATTCTATGGCAAGTGGGTTCTATTCAACCTCCTCATGAACATTTTGTAACCAATATCATCAAACAAAAACTTTACGTTGCTATTGATGGTCAGATTGGTAGATTAAATGAAGGAGCTAAACAATTTTTATTGTTTTTACCCGAAAACGAAAAACATTCATTGGGCTTGTTATTTGCCAATTATGTTATTCGTTCAAGAGGACATGAAGTAATTTATCTAGGTCAGGAAGTTCCTTTAAAAGACTTAAAGTTTGCATTTAGCGAAAAACAACCTGATTATATTTTAACTCTAATGACTTCTTCTCAACCTGAATTAAACAAACAAGAGTTCGTAAATTTCTTATGTGAGAATTGGAATCAAAGTCATATTCTACTAACAGGCTCTCAGTTTCTTCTAAGTGATTTAGAAGTGCGTGAAAGTATTACATTATTAAAAAGCCTGGATCATTTTATTCAGTTTATTAATAACATTTCAAACTCTTGGATTAGAAGTTCTGCGATGTAGAAGTCTTTAATTAATTTCTTTTTGAATTGAGAATTATCAATCCATAGTAGAAACTTATTATCAGACTATATTCTTTCGACAAAACCAAATAAAATTACCTTTTCAAGGATATTTAAATGGAGATCTTTGAGTGTTTTGAATTTAATACAATAGCTGGTTAAAAAAGCCTTTCCAATTTCTCTTCCAAAATTTTGACTTAGATAAGTTTTATCTTTAATATCTAAGATATAAATTGAAATACCTAATTTATTGGCACTGACACCAATTTGAAACCAATCTGTAATACTTCCATTGGCATAATTCAAAGAAAGTTCACCGTAACCAATTGTAGGATTTGATACTTTTTTGTTATCCTTATATTTACCATCGAAAAACCATATTTTACACGTTGGATTTAAGTTTAAAATGAGCTGATGCAATTGAATCAAGTCACTTAGTTTTGGCTACTGAAATAACTGTTAATTTGTGTTTGTGTAGACATTTGTTTGCTTCAATTTTAATCTGAAATGTTTATCATTCAATTTTCAGCCTGCTCTACTAGCAATCTTTTTAATTCAATTAATTCCTCTTCAGGAACCACCCAGGTTTTAGACCATCTATCATGCCAACAATTACTGTATTTATCCTGATAACATGAGAGGGGCTCAAATGGAACCAATCTAATAAGTGACCTCAGAACAATCGCACGAAATTCCGGTTTATTAGCGTATTCATCAATTACTACTGTTTTTGTCAAATACTTACCAGGCGTTTTTTGCCACATATATTCACATAAAACATATAGGCCGGGATATAAAAGAAACACCACCAATGTTCCAATTAATCCAATTGAAAGGTTCAAAACTACATTTGACTTAGTTAAGTTAATAAAAATTTCAAAGAAATAGGAAATCACTACTATAACTAGTTGAAAAGCTATAAAATCTATGATCAAATGGGCAAAACGAGGACCACTTGAAATACTTTTAACAGGTCGGATTGCTATAAATTCTTCTCTGTCTCTTTCCCTTTCACCATATTCATTTATGTTATATGTCGTCCTCCATCTGGTTTCTGTTAATTCAGTAATTTTCTTCATTAAAACCAAATTACTTAAATTTAAATTTGATAAAAAAGTAATCGGGTTCCTATCTATTAGTAATCCTAAATTTTTACAAGTTCAAAAATTGTAATTTCAGGTCTTACATTGAATCGAACCTGCCATAAATGCCCTAATGCTCTGTTGATGTATAAAGTTCGATTCTGACTTAATTCTACTAAACCAGCGGCATATTTTTTATTCTTTACAGGAAGCATTGGCGCCGGCAAAAAAGGAGGTTTAACCTGACCGCCATGAGTATGTCCGGAAAGAATCCAACTATTATATCCTCCCCAAACATCAAGGTCGCATACATCTGGATTATGACATAAAGTGATATTGGCTTTTGAGGGATTAAAACTCTCTAAGGCCTTTGCCGGATTGAAGTTTTGCCCCCAATAATCATCGAAGCCAATGAAGTTCAATCCTTCAATTTCAATACTTTCATTTCTTAATAAGTTGACTCCAGTATTTTTAAGCATGGATGATATTGTATCAGCTACATGATTTTGAGACCAGTTTCTACCATAATCATGATTACCTAAAATCCCTACAGTTCCAAGTTTTCCTTTAACAACATGACTTAATACCTCATCTAATTCTTTATACATTACCTCATCTTTATAGGTACTCACATAATCGCCTGTATACACTACAAAATCCGGGTTAAATTCTGCTGCTTTTTTAAATGAATTTATTACAAAATGATAGTCAAATCTTTTACCAATATGAATATCACTTATTTGCATGAGGGTTTTACCCTGTAAATTATCAGGTAGGTTTTTAACAGGCATTTTAACTCTTACAAATTCAAGCCAAAATGGTTCAACTTGCCAAGTATACAAAGCACTTAACAAACCTGCTCCGGTTAAACCTGCAAACGTATTCCTGATGAATTTTCTTCTGTTCATTTTAAGTATTAAAATCAAATATTAAAAATCTGATATTACCTCATCAATTCCATAAAATTTTCGGGTTTGGAAATTAATTTAAATCCAAACTGTTCATACAATCCATGCGCATCGGTTGTTGCAAGTCGCCATATCTTAACATCTTTCACTTGTTCACATTCAAGAATAAATTTCATTAATTCTTTAGAATAACCATTTCCTCTGAAATCCTCATGAATAAATAAATCCATGATATAAGCAAAAATGTTATAATCAGTAACTAAACGCGCATATCCAATTTGTTTCCCATGAAGATAAACCCCGAAATTCAGAGAGTTTTCAATACAATTTTGCATGGTTTCCAAAGTTCTGCCTTTTGCCCAATAGGTATTTGAAATAAACTCATGAATGAAGGTTATATCCAATTGTTTGATGTTTGTATTTATTTGGAGAGTGGTCATATAATTGGCTCTGTGCCTTGTTTTTCTATTTTAAGACTTTTTAGGTACTCAACAAAACTATGAGCTTCAATTAAAACTTTCTCTTTTGATGTAACACCACCAATCATTTTTCTAGAATAAAACATTCCAGTAAAATCATGTTTTTTAGAGCTGAATACATTATCCTTTGGCATTTCAAGAACTCTATTCCAATCTATTTTCTTGTGATAAACAATTATCACCTGAAAATAATAATCAGAATGCAGAAACTCAACCGGAAATCCTTGTATTTGCCCTCTATATCTGTCACCTTTCAGTTTAAATCCGTTCAAACTAAAATAATCAGAAAAGGTCTCTCCATAAAATTTCCTTTTACCAAATGGAGTAATTTTCAACTTGAATATTTTTACGAAAAACAATGATATTACATAAAATATTGCAATAAACTTTAAAGTAAAAAATTCAAGTGCATGCTCTCTAAATATTAATAAGAATAGAATAAGAAACAAAATTATAGAATAGGAAAAATCATTATGCAAAAACTTGAATCTGTCCTTTCTCACTTTGTTCCTTTTTAACTTTTCAGAAATAGTAATCAAAGGCGTTTTTTTATCCTTTATTACATGCATTCCTGTTTGCAATTCAAAACGCCATTTCCTATCTGATTCAATTTTGAAAACTTCCAAGAATATAAATTCTATGTTTTCAGCTAAATTCCTAAGCTCATGCAATTGACTATAATCGATATATTTTTCATAGTTTATGTTTTCAAAATTTTCTTTATATCCAAGTTTCAGAATTTCTTTTCTTTGATTTTCATTTAATGGTGCTTGAGGAACAATTAACACATAAATTTCTTCTTCGAAATCCTTCAAAATGTAAATGATATTGCCTCTTGAATAAACTAATAAGCAGGTATAAACTTGCTTATCAATTAATCCGTTAATCCTCTCAATTAATATTTCTTTGTTTGAAATTTCCATGATGATATATTCAAATCTAGTTGAGATAATTTCAAATTCCACATTGAATTTAAATGACTATTTTAAATCTAATATGAAACTGTTTTTTGGGGTAGAAGTTCTCAATTCATTATCTAAATTATTTCTTCAATTGCTTTAATCTACTTTGATACAATTGCAAGTAGGTTCGTTTA
>JBMLOK010000125.1:0-6838 GCA_049243005.1 Bacteroidia bacterium
CTTTGCCGCTTATGGCAGATTCAAATTTTGTTGATTATGTGAAAATCTGTTGCCGAAGTGGCAAGGGTGGAGCAGGTTGTATGCACTTTCACCGTGATAAACACACGGCTAAAGGAGGACCTGATGGTGGCGATGGTGGTCATGGTGGTAGTATTATTTTAAGAGGTAATAGTCAAACATGGACTTTACTTCATCTTAAATACCGTAAACATGTGATTGCTTCGCCTGGTAATGGCGGTGAAAGTGGACTTAGACATGGTAAAGACGGTAAAAATGATGTTCTTGATGTGCCATTAGGTACTGTTGCAAAAGATGCTGAAACAGGTGAAATTCTTTTTGAAATCACCGAACATGGACAACAAGAGGTTTTGCTAAAAGGTGGAAGAGGTGGTTTAGGTAATCACCATTTTAAAACTTCTACAAACCAAGCTCCTCGTCATGCTCAAGCCGGTGAAGATGGTAAGGAAGAATGGAAAATTCTTGAATTAAAAATACTTGCAGATGTTGGTTTGGTAGGATTTCCCAATGCAGGAAAATCAACTTTATTATCTGTAGTTTCTGCTGCAAAACCTGAAATTGCTGCTTATCCTTTTACAACTTTGGTTCCTAATTTAGGCATTGTTCAATACCGCGATTTTCGCTCTTTTGTAATGGCTGATATTCCGGGAATTATTGAAGGTGCGCATGAAGGTAAAGGTTTAGGTACAAGGTTTTTAAGGCATATTGAAAGAAATGCTACTTTACTTTTTATGGTTCCTGCTACTTCTGAGGACGTTAAAAAGGAATACAATATTTTGTTAAAGGAATTAAAGTTATACAACAAGGAATTAACTCAGAAAACCAGAATTCTTGCTATAACAAAATGTGATTTGGTTGATGAGGAAACTTTAAAAGAAATAAAGAAATCTTTACCAAGAATTCCTTATGTTTTTATTAGCTCAGCTACCGGTCTCGGTATTGATAAACTCAAAGACAAACTTTGGGATATTATTAATGAAGAATAGGAAATTGGAATGAATTCTTTTTTTGAGAATTGAATGAATTATTGATTTGTGCAAGACAATTCATAAAACTTGTACGAATCATTATTTTTTTTGATTCGATTTGTTTAAAATGCCATTAGAAAGAATACTTCTAATGGTATTTTTGTTTTAGATATCAATCACATGAATAAACTAAATTTCTCTATAGGAAAACTATTAATTGTACTTGCATTTTTAACAATGAGTTTTTCTTCTTATGCCCAATCAAACAAAACAGTTTATTTGGCTTGGTTTGAAACAAATAATCTCAAAAAGGATTTTCAATTCATCACACCCAAATTGTTAAAAGGATATTTAAATCAAGGCACAAGATATGAGGCTATTACTCCTAATTATGGAGATTCAGTTAGTGGAAGCTGGTTGGAAATTTCTGAAATTCAAAACCGAGCAAAAGAAAAAAATGCGGCTTATTATGTTTTAGGTACTTTAACAAGATTGGGTGAAACTGTTATTGTTGACATCAATTTAAATGAAACTTCAACAGGTAAAAGACTTTGGTCTGATAAATTAAAAGCAAGTGGTCCTGATGATTTAGACCCTATTATGCAAAGAGTTGCTTTGGCAATGGGTACCGAAAACACATCTACAAAAGAAGGTGATATTTATAATGTAAGTAGCTATGAATCGAAAGAATTAAAGAAACAACAGGCTACTTATTCTTTTGGTACTTCTATAGGTTCAATGATAGGTTTTCGTGCCAACTCAGAACTAATGGCCGGAGGTAGTTTTGTTGGCTCTTATGATAATAGAAATCTAATTTTGGATTTCAGAGGCTCATATTATGGATTTGGTAGTGAAAATTCTGCCTTTTATAGCTTTGGTTTAGAAGTTTTGAAACCTTTAAAAAAGGATGCTAATACTGTATTTTTAACAGGTGGATTGCAAATTGCCGGTTACGATTGGATTGAAAGTTATTACAATGGTCCATTTAATTCAGGAACTAGAGATATTAATTATTCAGGTATGGTTTTTAACCTGGGTGGTGGATATTTAGTAGGTAGAACATCAAGCGCCCAACTTAGATTTTCAGGTGATTTGTTAATTGGAGCCTTAAATAAATACAATGGTCCTTTTACAGGTGCTCAAGTTAAAATGGAAATTTTATTTAATAGATAATGAGAGTAATTTTATTTTCTTTTTTATTGTTGATTTTAAGCTCCTGCGGTACTACAAATATTTATGTTGATGGACCTCAAAAATCACAATACAGAATTTATGTGGATGGCAAAGAAAAAGGCACAACACATACTACCCTTGTAAAAAGAGGTTTTCCGCAAAAAGCACTTATTCAGGTAAAATCACCGGATGAAAAAGTGCTATTTACAGAAACAATTAAAAGAAGGTTTGTCTTTAATCTTTGGACAGTAGTAGATTTATTGTACCCCTATTTATTGATTACAAATTTCGAATACCATAGGGAATATAGATTTACTGTTCCTCCGGCTGAAGGATTAAAAAGTTCATGGGATGAAAATCCTAAATCCGCTTGGGATTAAAGCTCTTCGAATATTCCGTTTTGTTTGTCTTTCCTGCAATTATTCCAGTCGAAATAACGTCCATTCATAGCAATATAAACGCCTTCAGGTAAGGTTTGTGCAAAGGCCAATGCTCCTCCTAAATTAAATAGTCCATCACTAGAACCAAATTTATATGGAATCATTGCTCCTGTAATTACAATTGTTTTTCCTTTTACTTTTTCAGCTAAAACCTTTGCAGTTTCAGTCATGGTATCTGTTCCATGTGTGATAACAATTCTATCTTCTTCACATCTGTTGCAGTTATCAGCTATTAAATCTCTATCTGCATCAGTCATTTCTAAACTATCAATAAGCATCAATGTTCTTATTTCAAGATTTAATTTAGAACGACCAAGTTTTAAGATTTCTTGAATATGAGTGTCCTTGAAAAACAATTGACCATTTAACTCATTGTATTCTTTATCAAAAGTTCCTCCGGTAACAAAAATTCGTACACTCATAGCAGTATATTTTGGTGCGAAGTAATTCATTAGCTTATTCTAAACAAAGGGAAATTTCGAAAATTTAAAGCATTGTTTTGATATAGAGGCTTTTCTGAAAAATCACCCAAAATTAAATTTTACATGTGTCACGATTTTTTCTGACAAAAATCATCATGAGGTTTTTAGCTCCGAAAACTTAAATTCGTACAAGTGTTAGGAAAGAACTTCCTATAAATGAATCACCTTATATGAGTCAAGTTTTAGATACAGAATTAGAATCAGTTGTTATTCGTTTCGCCGGAGATAGCGGTGATGGAATGCAATTAACAGGTACGCAATTCACAAATGCTGCGGCCTTATTTGGTAACGACCTCGCTACCTTTCCGGATTTCCCAGCTGAAATCCGCGCCCCGCAAGGAACTCTGGCCGGTGTTTCCGGTTTCCAGATTCATTTTGGTTCAACTGCAATTCATACGCCGGGCGACCAAAGCGATGTGTTGGTTGCAATGAATGTAGCTGCATTAAAAGCGAATATCAAAAACCTGAAAAAAGGCGGTGTAATTATTGCCAATTCTGATGGTTTTGATTCAAAAAATATGCGTTTGGCTAATGTGCCCGACGACCAAAATCCTTTAACAGATGGTTCTTTAAGTACCTACGACTTAAAAACTATTGATGTTACTAAAATAACTAGAGCTGCTTTACAAGACAGTGGTTTAGGTGTTAAAGAAATCGACCGTTGCAAAAATATGTTTGTATTAGGTTTGATTTATTTCATGTACCACCGCTCTATGGAAAGTTCAATAGCATTTATTAAGTCGAAATTCAAAAAGAATGAAGCTGTAATGAATGCAAACTTAAAGGTTTTACAAGCAGGTTGGAGTTATGGAGAAACTACTGAAATGTTTGCAAATCGTTTCAAAGTTGCTCCTGCTAAAATGGAAGCAGGGATTTACAGAAGTGTAATGGGTAATGAAGCAACTGCACTTGGATTAGTTGCTGCTGCTCAAAAATCAGGCTTGTCTTTGTTTTATGGAACTTATCCTATTACTCCTGCTACCGATGTTTTGCATGAACTATCGAAACACAAACATTTTAATATCAAAACATATCAGGCTGAAGATGAAATTGCCGGAATTTGCTCTGCTATTGGTGCTGCTTTTGGTGGTAGTTTAGCTGTTACTGGTTCATCTGGACCTGGTATTGCTTTAAAAACTGAGGCTATTGGTTTAGCAACTATGCTTGAAATGCCTTTAGTAATTGTAAATGTTCAGAGAGCCGGTCCTAGTACTGGTTTACCAACTAAAACAGAACAAGCAGATTTGTTGCAATCAATTTATGGTAGAAATGGTGAGTGTCCTGTTATTGTTTTGGCTGCTCAATCTCCTTCTGATTGCTTTAACCTTGCTTATGAGGCTTGCAGATTAGCTTTAACTCACATGATTCCAGTATTTTTCTTAAGTGATGGTTATATTGCTAATGGTTCAGAGCCTTGGAAGTTTCCTTCGACTGCTGATTTAAAAGATATCAATGTTTCTTTTGCTAAAGAAAAAGCTGAAGGCGATGATAAATTTATGCCTTACCAAAGAGATGAAAAATTAACTCGTCCTTGGGCAATCCCAGGTACTAAAGGATTAGAACATAGAATTGGTGGTTTGGAAAAACAAAACATCACAGGTAATATTTCTTACGATCCGGCTAACCACGAATTCATGGTTAAACTTCGTCAGGAAAGAGTTGATTTGGTTGCAAATTATATTCCTGATCAAACAATTGACAGTGGTTTCGAAAAAGGTGATTTGTTAATCTTAGGATGGGGTGGTACTTACGGTGCTTTAAAAACAGCAACAGGTAAACTTCTTGATGAAGGTTATAAAGTTGCTCATGCACATGTAAGATATTTGAGTCCATTCCCTAAAAACTTAGGCGAAATTCTTGCTAACTACAAAACAGTTGTTGTGCCTGAATTAAACAATGGCCAATTGGTAAAAATCATTAGAGATAAATATTTTGTTGATGCAATTCCTTATAACAAAATTCAAGGTCAGCCATTTATGTCACAAGAAGTTGTAACTAAAATCAAAGAAATACTTTCTTAATAAAATCATCACGTTTTATTCAATTATTAAACAAAAAAGAAAATGGAAATGGTAGAAAATAAATTGACATCAAAAGACTTCTCTTCAGACCAGGAAGTAAGATGGTGTCCGGGTTGTGGTGATTACTCTATTCTGAAACAAGTTCAAACTGTTTTACCTGATTTAGGTGTTAAGAAAGAGGATTATGCTTTTATTTCAGGAATTGGTTGTTCATCTCGATTCCCTTATTATATGGATACTTTTGGCATGCACTCTATTCATGGACGTGCAATGGCAATTGCTACAGGTTTAAAAGCAACCAGACCTGAACTTAGTGTTTGGGTTGTTACAGGTGATGGTGATTCAATGTCTATTGGAGGAAATCACTTCATTCATACTTTAAGAAGAAATCCTGATTTGAATGTGATGCTTTTTAATAACCAGATTTATGGTTTAACTAAAGGCCAATATTCCCCAACTTCAGAACAAGGAAAAGTAACTAAATCTTCTCCTTATGGTAGTGTAGATTATGCTTTCAATCCTATTGCTTTATGTTTGGGTGCTGATGCTACTTTTGTTGCAAGAAGTATGGACCGTGATCCAAAACACATGCAGGCAATGATTAAAAGATCATTTGAACATAAAGGAACTTCTCTGTTAGAGATTTATCAAAACTGTAATGTATTTAATGATGGTGCTTTTGAAATTTTCACTGAAAAATCTTCTAAAAAGCAACAAACATTAATGATGGAACATGGTAAACCTCTTGTATTTGGAGAAAATGCTGATAAAGGTATTAAACTCGATGGATTCAAACCTGTTATCGTTGATTTGAATGATGCTTCTGTAAACGATTTATGGATTCATGATGAAACAGATTTAGTAAAAGCTACAATCATTTCAAGATTTTACGATGATCCATCAGTTGAAGGTCATTTCCCTCGTCCTTTTGGCGTGTTTTACGTGAACTCAGCAAGACGTTCTTTTGAAGATTTATTCAATGAGCAAATCGATCAAATTAAAGCTAAAAATCCAACACCGGATTTAGATAAACTAATCGCAGGTAAAGAAACTTGGGTTGTGGGTTAATCCTAAAAATTTCATAATAAAAAGGGAGTAGATGCTTGTCTGCTCCCTTTTTTTATGCTGAAACCCAAAAATTTTGCCGCTGATGTAATTTTTTTGTCATTATTGAATAATTAAAACAAATTGAAGTCGTTTTTAAACCCTGTTATGCCTTTGGTATAAAAATTAATCTAGAAAACCATGACCCATCATTTACAAAAACTGCTGCTTTTTGTATTCATTTTTGTATCACTTCAATCATACTCACAATCTTCAATAAAAGGTATGCTAAGTGATACAACAAATTTTAAGCCTTTAGCTTATTCTTCTGTTTCTTTAGTACGATTAAAAGACTCAATTTTAGTTCAGCACAAATGGGCTGATCAACAAAATAAATTCAGCTTTCTGGAATTAAAAGCAGATACTTACTTTATCAGAATTACTCGTCCGGGTTTTGCTGATTATGAAGATAAGATTCTCTTAAAGGAAAATGAATCAAAGGATTTGGGTAATATCCCAATGATTGCAAAAGCAAATTTATTGCGTGAAGTAATCATTAGAGAAAAATTGGATGCTATTAGAATTAAAGGTGATACTACTGAGTTTTTAGCTGATAGTTTCGCTGTTAAAAAAGATGCATCAGTAGAAGATTTATTGAAAAAGCTTCCGGGTATTCAGGTTGATAAAAATGG
>JBMLOK010000126.1:0-10836 GCA_049243005.1 Bacteroidia bacterium
GCCATTATTGTTTGAACATTGCTGCTATCACAGCCTGGGTATAAAAGTGATTCAGGGTGGTTTTTGTGTACCAGAATTTTAGTAATTATTCCGTTTGATGAATTGGTGTAATAGGCAGGAAATCCGCTTGGATTCACCACATCAAGCCATTTCTTCTGCGTTCTTTCATAAAATATTTTGGGCTCCGGATTATACAAGTTTGGAAACTTATTCCAAATCCAGGCTACATGCGGTTTTATTTCTTCATTGTCCCATTCAGGAATAAAAAAACCTTTCTTTTTAAAGACCAATAAACTCAAACTCAGTTGAAGGACTAATAGTATCATTATTCCATTTTTGAACAGGGCAGATTTTGAAAGCACATAACCCATCAATATTGCTCCAAACCAAATGGCATACCTGCTAACAACTGCCTGACCAAGGTTCCATGCATTGAATGATAAACTTGGAATTATGCTTATTAAAATGATTAAAACGAAAATAAGCTCAGTTGAAAAAATGTCTTTTAGCTGTTTTTTTGATTTTATAAGAAAATAGCTTCCAAGTACCATCCAAACTGGAAAAGCTAGAATCATTCCCTGGTTTAAGTCGAAGAAAAAACTGGAGAATCTGTTAATTGAGATGTTGGCACTATCTGTATACTTAAAAAATGTAATTAAGCTCCATTCATTAAAAAGTATCTTGTTGTAAATAGGATGTAAAACACAAATTACTGCCGGAATCAATAAGAGAAGAAATGTTTTGAAAGAGTACTTTGAATCCATCCATAATTTAAATCCCATTGCTGCTGTTATCAATACAAAAGTTTGATTTTGTGTAGCTGCAAGAGCCATAACTAAAATCGATAAATAGTATCTTTTATCGGCATAAAGTAAGATGCTTAAACAAGCTAATGCAGCAATAAAATAATCGGCATGAACCCAGGAGATATACCAGCTTAATGGTGAAATAATAAATAGTAAACTAAGAGGAATTTTTAAATGATTTTCGGCTTTTAAAAAGAATAAAATGTATGCCACTACCAAAAGCATAATGAACATATTTAAAGCAATAAATGCTTTTAATGGTTCAACATTTATTATTTCGAAAACGATTCTAAAAGGCAATGCAAAAATTGAATAGGAAATAAAATGTATACTGTAAACCTTTCTGTTTTCATTGCCGGTTATGCCATGAAAATCTGTCTTTAAAAGGGTATTTGAACCATTTTTAAAAGTCTGAATACTATCTTTAAAAACACTATACCATTCATTTTTTCCTACTTCATTCCAGGGTCTGTTTTTTTCTGTAGATTCTTTGAATGTAAGAATATCACTTGGTAAAATATCAGGGCTTTGGTGCTGAAACAGTGCTTCTGTTACCAAGCTATATTCAAGTGCATCACCGGTAGGGTAGGGATTGTATTTTTTTAATTTATAGGCGCTTAAAACAATCAATACAATTAAAAAGCCATATTGTATTTTTCTATTTGATAATAATGAAAATATCTTTTCCATTAAACTGATAATTGATCGATTAAATCGTTTAATTCATCAAAATCACGGATGCCAGTTTTTTCCTCGCTTTCGCCACTTAAATGAATTCCAAATGGATTAATTTCAGAAAGAATCGCTTTCCAGTTTTCTAAATTTGGGTTTAAGTCGATAAACACCTGTTCTTTTACTTCTTTTAAAAGACCTGTATTTTTAATAAGCAAATGCTCCCAATCGTAAAAATGAAAAGACTGTACTTTACCTGTATAAGCATTTATTAGTTGTGAAAACATTTCAGGATTGAAGTCTTTTAAACTAATTTTTTTGATGATTGGCATTTCAAATGAGCCTAATTCATCAGGAAGTAAATCGTTTTCAAGCTCAATTATATCAATATTGAGTAGTTCAGAAATAGTTTGAATTTCTTCAATATCTTGTTCACCAAATTCACCAACAATATGCGAACCGCTGGTCCAATCAATAATTTCTTTTGCTTTTATTGGTGGAATATAAGCTGGATTTGAAGGGTTGAAACTAAATCCGATATAATTAATCCCAACAGCAGCTGCAAATCTGGCATCCGATAGGTTATTAACTCCGCCTAGTTTTATTTGATAGATAAACGACATAATGATTCTTGATAAGTCCTAAAATTCCTTCAAAGGAAAGCAAGCCGGCAGGAATAAACAAAGCATTCAGTATTTAGAATGAATATGAAGTAAATTTTGTCCCTAAGATTTTACTTATTTTATTCCAATAATCGCTTTTAAAGCAGGTTCATCATTTTTAAGATGTTCTTTATCAATCAATGAAAGTAAATAGTATGAAATTTCTCTTACTAAGCTATAGTTCTGATCCAATAGCGCTTTTTCGCCATTGTCAAATAGTTTTAAAGCTTTATCGGGATTGGTATAATAACTCAAATCCATATTTCTTAAACTCAAAAATACCGAAACATAGTTTTTGTCGATTGAATAATAAATCTCATTAAATATATGATTGAGTTCTTTTATCATTCTTTTAATCCAGTAGTAATCACCTGAATTTAACAACTCTTTTTCTGTAGCTATAATTTGATTTATTTTTTCTTTTTGAGATGGATTTGCATCCTCTTTTATAGCTTCAATACTTAGTTTACTTTCTTCCCATTCTTCAATTGCTTTTTGAAGTTTATTCGAGCGATTCAGCTTATCCAGTTCTTTTAATAAACTCCTCTTTTTTTCATCGAGTTTATAAGGTTGATCAACATCTTCCTTTAATAGCAATTCCAATTTGTTTGCAATATTTTGAAGTTGTTCTGCCACATCAAATTCCTGCTCTTGTAAAGCAATAGTTATTTGGCCTGCAATTTTTTTAACAGCGATTTCAATATCAAGTTCAATTTTTTCTAAATCAGCTATTTTTATATGCGGATTAAAGGTGCTTTTTAATTCTAAATCAGATGATGGAACCAATACCGAAATCGATAAATCTCTCGATTCTGAAATCCTGATATCTAACTCAATGGGTGTTCCTTTTACCAAATCGTGTTTCAATAATTTTCCTTTAATTGATATCAAACCAATACTCAAATTTGATGCAGGTAAAGTTCCTCTTCTTCCTTCCAAAACATTAATAAACACTGCATCTTCCGAACCTGCAATGACTGTTTTCGACAAAGTTTTATAGATGGTTTTTTTGAGTGGAAGCAAATTGTTTTTCAAAAATACAGGCTCTAAAAAAGTATCTTCTTCACCACTGTCTAATTCAAGGCAAATATCAGCCGGTAATGGTTGTCCGCTTACACTGTATAAACCATGCGAAATGCTGATTTCATGAGTAGAAACTTTTAACTTTTGTTTGTTGTAAATGATTAATCTGAATTGGTTTAATTCAGAGCTGATAACAGGAGCAAAAACTTCAGCCTCATTTTTAAAAGACTGTATTCCTAAACTTTTGGAGTCGTTTAATCTGATGATTTCATAAAATCCAACAAAATCAGTTTCTGCTTTAAAACTAATAAGTTCTTCTTCATCTCTTGTACTGCTTTCATAAACCAATTGAATTTTCAAACTTTCAGCAGGTTTATCTTCATTTATACTGATGTTTGAAGGTTTGGTTCCGGCATAATAAGTTGCACCTTTAACAACAGCAGTGGTAGGGTCGATGCTGCTATCAATTACCAATCCTGAAATTACTTTCAACTGTTCTCTGATATAAGGAATATAGGTAGTTCCGCCAACCAAAACTATTCTGTCTAAATCTTTGTAAGTAAAAGATGATGCTTGTAACATATCTTCCATTAACTGAACTGATTCATCAAAATAGGGCTTTACTATTTCATCAAATATTGCTCTTGTTAAAGTCAATTCAGTATAAATATCCAGTTCATCAAATTCAATTTCTATCAGTGTTTCTTGTTTTAATGAAAGCTCTTTTTTGGCTTCTTCTAATTGATGCAACAAGTATTCTTCTAGTGCCTTTTTTTGTGTAGCAGAAATTGATTCGAGTTTCTCTTGAGGAATCAATGGCAAAACAATTTTTTGCATCAAACTAAAATCAATATCAAAACCACCAAGGAAATTATTTCCCAAATGATTTTTGACTTTTAATTCACGTTGATTAATTTCAACCAAAGCACAATCAAAGGTTCCACCACCAAAATCGTAAACAAGCCACCTTTGAAGTTTATCCATGTCAAGCGAATTGTCGTTTGCATAAGCCAAACAAGCCGCAACAGGTTCTTGTAATAAAACAACCTCTTTTAATCCTGCCAGTTCACCGGCTTTTTTTGTAGCATTCGATTGCACTGTATCAAACGAAGCAGGAATGGTAATCACACAAGAGTTGATTGGATTATCTTGTTCAAAACCAATTAACGTTTTTAAAATTTCAGCTGATAATTCAAGCGGATTTGTTTTGATATCAGAATTTTCAATTTGAAATTCGGCATCGGTCCCCATACTTCTTTTAAAACTGGTGAATACATTTCCGGGTTGACTTTGTAACAAATCCAAAGCTTTTTCTCCAACCAGAATCCTTCCATTTTTATAGGCAACAGCAGAAGGCAATAGTTCCCTGAAACCTTTTGGGTTTTTCAGAATAATGGCTTTTCCCTGACTGTAAAATCCTATAGCGGAATTGGTGGTGCCTAAATCAATACCAAAATTTATTGTATGTTGCATTTTTATTATTTCAAAGAGATATTTTATTCATCAATTAACCTATTTTGTTACTAAAAATAAGAATTTTTTTAAGAAAGATTTGGCTCAGAATTCTGAATCATCAGCCCATAGTTCCTGAATTTTTTAGGATTCTGGAGGAGTTAGGGATTAATCGTGAGAATATTTCAGAATTAGATGAAAAGGGAATCATAAGATTAGAAAAAAAGTTAAAGGCCCGAAGTAAGATGTCGGGTGCTTATGAAAATCAAGCCAATGAAAATATTTTATCAGCTATAAAAAAGCATCATAGAGCAATTGTATGTTTTTATACTGATGAAATGTTATATCACTTATCTCAAGGTAAAAAGTTTAAAGATAATCAGTTTATTGGTTTTTATCCGGTTGATAAAGACGACTTAGAAAGGGTAAAATTATTTTTTGAAGAGTGTTTAGCTGATGATTTTTTAGACCAGGTACAAAAGCGTTTTGTTTCAAATAAAATTGTTGAAATTTATAAATGGCATTTAACTGAGCAAATTTTTTCTGCATCATTTAAACAACGTTTATCTCAATTATTGAAGGCTAAGTTTGAATATATTATTGAAACGTTTAAGCAAATGCCAACAGATCCTGTGTTGGAACAAAGAATCAATTATGCAAGGAACAGGCATTTTTACATGGTTCTGAGTTTTTATAAGGATGAAGAATTAAGCACTTTGATTTTTAAACTGCTAGAGTTTTATAATACTCATAGTTATTATACCAAGGGGCAGGATTTTGCAGATTCTGTGCTTTTAAATATCAATGAATACGATAGAGATGATTTTGTATTGGGATTGAATATCATGGCTACTACCATGAATGCCGGAGGTAGTTATAAAGTTATGATGATTGCGATTCTCGTTATTCTTGGAATCATTTTCGGACCAATAATTTACTTGGTTTCGACTCATAAACCTAGTTTACCAAAGCCTTATGTAATGCCCACAGATGGATTTTTATCGGAGCGTCTTGTTGAAAGAGAGTTTGCTGCAAATCGCGATATTGTTTCAAGCAGAATAGCCTATAATTATGTATCAAAAACGGATAGTTTAGTTATCAATGCAGAATCGGGCAGAATGGCTCAGTTGGCAGGATATAAGTTCAAACTGGATAGCATCATTCCATTAAAAACGGGTGATTATATTATAAAAGAAAGAAGAGGAAGTTTTAACCAGTTTCTGCCTCAAACTCCTGAAAAATTCTATTTTGTAAACCGAACTTCAAACTCCGTTTTTTTATTGATTTATTTTAATCAATGTATGTTTAAGGAATTTGATGTTTTACATCCTTGTCCTTACCCATTTGCATGGAATGAAATGTATGTGAAACCATTTGATTCAGTTGCTTTAAGTTCAAGTGTTCTCGATTATTTTTATATCCAAACAGGTAAAAAATTATTGCTCTTAAGTAGAACTATTGAACAACTGGAAGATGAACCTGAAAAGTATTATTTATGGTTGAGACCAAATGAAGTTGATACGATTTTATACCGACAAAAATTTGTGAATGTAAATGGTCAAAAAACCCAAGGCGGAAGATTTGTATTAACAGCAAACGAAAAGACTTTTCAAATAAACTGGTTTGGAAAACAAAAGGCGATTTTTCAAAAAGAAACCAAGGAATACTTAGAGCCTAATCAGCCTTTAATTTTCGAATACAAGAAAAAGAAGAAACGTCGTTAAATTTTCTTTTTATACAAAGGAACATTGCTGCAGGCTTCACCATACATTAAACTTTTTGCAAAAGGCAAAAGTTTATGGGTGATTTCTAAATAAGCATGAACAGGAACCGGTACATCGCTGCATCCTTTTATAATCACTCTTTGGTCTTTGTAGTTTTCGGGATTGATTTGATTTAATGCATCCTGAAACAAAATTGCTTCCAGATTTTCTAAAGAACCAAATACATATCGATTGGCAAAGGGTTCAATGGCAATTCCTAAAATCATGTAAGCCCAGGTAGGAATAATTGCATCAGTAGAACAATAAAAAGCAATATTTTTTCCCTGAAATTGTTCCCAGTTGTAAGATTTGACCATCTCCCTGAAATCTTTTTCTTTTAAAATCATTTCACGAAAAAGAAAATCCTTGATGTCAAAATGAATACGTTCTCCGCTGTGGTAATAATCCTCCAGGTTAAGAGTAATTAAACCACTTGCGGCAACTTTATTTTCTATCAAATCTAATTCAGCCATATGCTATTTTAGAAACATGGTTTTAAAAATATTTCTTCTGCTTAAAACCTGCACCAAAGAGGTATCAGCTTTCCCATCTTTTGTAGCTCTTATATAATAATTGCCTTGAAGAAGGTAGCCAAAGTCAGCCTGAGTATTAAAACTACCGGTTGAGATAGCATTCAAAGGCAGATTTCTTTTTAAATCATCATAACTGATATATAAATAAATATCAGTATTTGTTAATTTAACAGTTCCTTCAGCATTGTAAGGAATCACAAAAAGTCTTCCATTAAACTCTGATGTATCATTGGTTATGATTTCATTTTCGAGTTGGGTATTACTTGTTTCTGATTTTTTACAAGCAAAAACACTTAATAAAACAAAAGCGATAAGTGCGATTCTAAGAGATTTCATATCCAATTATTTTATTTCCGTGATTTTTACAGCATTTGTTCTTGAACGCTCAGTAATTGGCATACTAGCAGTATTAATAACAATTTCACCAGGTTTTACATAACCCATTTGTACCAATTGGTCATTGATATCATTTAATGAAGCATCTGTACTTTCGAAACCTCTATATAAGAAACCTCTGATTCCCCAAACCAAACTCAATGTGTTCAATAAACGAGGATTGGTTGTAAAAATAAAAATTGGAGCTTTTGGTCTGTAACTGGCTAAACGATATGCTGAATAACCTGAGAAAGTCATACCTACTACTGCATGTGCTTTTAAGTGGTCTGAAATTCTTACCGCAGTAAACAAGATTTCATCAGAAATAAAAGTTGGTGAATTTTCATCAGGACGTTTTCCTTTGAAATAAGGAGCATTGGTTTTTTGTTCAACCTCAGCAATTGTTTTGCGCATGTAGGTAATTGCCTGAACCGGATAAGCACCAACAGAAGTTTCTGCGCTTAACATTACAGCATCAGCACCATCCATTACAGCATTTGCAATATCATTTACTTCTGCGCGTGTTGGAACAGCATTTGTAATCATGCTTTCCATCATTTGAGTAGCAATAATTACCGGTTTAGATAGTTCAATGCATTTTTTTACAATCATTTTTTGAATCACCGGAACTTGTTCCATTGGCATTTCAACACCTAAATCTCCACGAGCAACCATTACTGCATCGGTAACTTGAACAATTCTGTCAATATTAATTACTGCCTCAGGTTTTTCTACCTTAGCTACAATTCTTGGTTTCCAATCGTTTAGCTCTATGATGTTTTTAATAAAGATTACATCATCAGCATTTCTTACAAAACTTAGGGCAACCCATTCAACTTTATTTTCAAGGCCAAATTTCAAATCATTTAAATCCTTTTGAGTCATAGAAGGAATTGATAATCTGGTATCAGGAAGATTAAAACCTTTTTTATTAGAAAGAACACCACCAACAATTACTTTGGTTTTAATTAAATTTTTGCGGTTGGTTTCAACTACTTTTAATTCAAGTTTACCATCATCAAGCAAAATTCTTTCACCTGCATTGATATCTTTTGGAAGGCTATCAAAATTTACATAGATTCTATCAGAGGTTCCAATGCATTTTTCGGTTGTAACTTCCAGAATTGAATCCTGAATAATTTCAATTTTTCCGTTTTCCATTTCACCGACACGAAGTTTAGGACCTTGTAAATCGAGTAAAATGGCAACATGTGCATTTAAATCTTCTCTTACTTTTCTAATATTATCAATTACTTGTTGGTGATCATCATATGAGCCATGTGAGAAATTGAGGCGGCAAACATCTACACCTGCTTCTACAATTTTTCTAAGATTTTCATAACTACTGGTTGCCGGACCAATTGTGGCAATAATTTTGGTTCTGTTAAACATGCTATCGTGTGTCATATTATTATACTATCCAACTTAATTTATTTTTTACTTTGGCTTGATCGATTGAAGCGGCCAATCTAATTTCAGAAATTTTCCGAAGCTGTGTTAAGAAATTAATTTCCTCAAAAAACTCAATTCCACCTCTTAATACCATTAAAAAGTCGAATTGTTTTAGGTCAGGACTCAGTATTTCTCCAAATTCTTTATTGGCTATTAAAGAAAAATCCAGGTGATTTTCTTCGTCAAAATAATCCAATTTAGAGAAACCAGAATTTGCCGCAGGATTAAAATCAGGGAGTTCTAAATCCTCGATTCTGCTAAAATCTAAACCTGTTTTTTGGTTAATTAACCAGCCTAATCTGCTGATTGTTTGATTAGTAACAATTCCAATCAAGAGGAAATCAACATCTGCTTCAAAATCTAATTGTTGGCGCTTCAATATTACAAATAAACAAAATTTTTGGGAGCTTAACCCAATGCATTTAAAATCAGCTTAAAAAAGGAAGAAAAATGACAGCAAGTCTAAAATTTGCATTTTAAATCTAAAAAGTAGTTTATTTGCACAGTATAAAACTTAAGAACAATGTCAGACATCAGAGGAAGAGTAAAAATTATCATCATGGACAAGCTAGGTGTTGAAGAAAGCGAAATCAACGACGAAGCAAGCTTCACCAATGATTTAGGTGCAGATTCACTTGACACCGTAGAATTGATTATGGAATTCGAAAAAGAATTCAATATTGCAATTCCAGACGACCAAGCAGAGAAAATTGCTACAGTTGGTCAGGCAGTTGCCTACATTGAAGCAAATGTAAAAAACTAAGCCGCAGCATTAAAATTTTACAAATGCGTTTGCGTAGAGTTGTTGTAACAGGATTAGGTGCCTTAACACCCATTGGCAACACCCTTCAGGCGTATTGGGATGGATTATCAAATGGGGTAAGTGGTGCAGCACCAATTACCCAATTTGATGCATCCAAGTTCAAAACCCGATTCGCGTGTGAGGTCAAGAATTTCGACCCAACTGAATTTATTGATAAAAAAGAAGCAAGACGGATGGACCGTTTTACTCAATTTGCGATTGTCACCTCAGATGAGGCAATTCGTGATGCGGGCTTGACTTCCGAAAATATCAATCCGGATAGGGTAGGAGTTATTTGGGGTACAGGTATCGGTGGACTTCACACATTTTTGAGTGAGGTTACTTCGTTTGCTAAAGGTGATGGTACACCGCGTTTTAGTCCATTCTTCATTCCAATGATGATTGGAGATATTTCTGCGGGTATGATTTCTATTCGCCATGGTTATCGTGGTCCCAATTTCGTTACCATGTCTGCTTGTGCTTCATCAACAAATGCCATTGCTGATGCCTTCAATTATATCCGTTTAAATAAAGCTGATATTATTGTTACAGGCGGTTCTGAAGCTTGTGTTAATGAAGCCGCTATGGGTGGTTTTAATTCTATGAAAGCCCTGAGCGAACGTAATGATGACCCTCAAACAGCCTCAAGACCTTTCGATTTAAATCGTGATGGTTTTGTATTAGGTGAAGGTTCCGGTGCTTTAATTCTTGAAGATTTAGACCATGCCTTAGCTCGCGGTGCAAAAATTTACGCCGAAGTAGTAGGTTGTGGTTTATCTGCTGATGCATATCATATGACTGCTCCACATCCTGATGGATTGGGTGCAACTAATGTGATGAAAAATGCCTTGGAAGATGCAGGAATGAAACCGGAAGACATTGATTATATTAATGTTCACGGAACTTCAACTCCTTTAGGTGATCCACAGGAAGTAAAAGCAATTACCAATATTTTTGGTGACCATGCTTTCAATATTAATATCAGTTCAACTAAATCAATGACTGGTCACCTTTTAGGTGGTGCTGGAGCAATTGAAACAATTGCATGTATTTTGGCTGTTGATAAAGGAATTATTCCTCCAACAATTAACCACACAACAGATGATCCGGCTTTTGATACTCGTTTGAATTTGACTTTCAACAAAGCACAACACCGCGAAGTTAGAGCTGCTTTAAGCAATACTTTTGGCTTCGGTGGACATAATGCTTCTGTTATTATTAAGAAATTTACTGAGTAATTTTTGTGCTTCGGAAACTCGTAACTTCTGTTTGGCCCAGAAATGCGAAGCAGCGGGC
>JBMLOK010000127.1:0-2182 GCA_049243005.1 Bacteroidia bacterium
TTTCGAATTCTGTAATTTATCGATTTATTAATTCTATCTTTTTTAATGTAATTCATTTTTAATATTCTAATTCTAAACCTAAACCTTGAACAAGTTCTGAAACTAGGGGATTCTTTTCAACCATGATTTTTAATAAATCTTGCTTGCTTACTTTTTTTGTTTGTTGAATTAAGTCTGTGTTGATTATAAAGGTAAAGTCAAAACTAGCATTTTTTAATCCACTTCTAAAAAAAGGAATCATATCTAATTTTTGTTCTTCAAGTAGTTCTAATTCAAGCTTACTTCTTAGTTCTAACTCAACAATGGAATTTTCTAAAAGTTTAAACTTACTGTTTCTTAAAAAACTTGACACCCTCGATTTCGCAGTTTTATCTAAAACCTGAATGTAATCATTATAAACGTTTTCAAACTGATTGAGGTTAAAAACTTCTGATGTTAAGATTTGATTTTCAGTAGTTTGTTCGCCGAGTTGATTTTCTGTTGGTTTTTCTTTTTGTTCAAGAATTTTCTTTTTTAACAAATCTAATTGATTTGCTTTATTTAAATTCAGTGACGAAATAGGAATAACCGGGGGATTATTTTCAGGCTTTTTATCAATTATATTCGGTGTTTCAATTTTAGTTTCCTGTAAAGGAGCAGTTTCTGGTTTTTGCTCATTTACAGTAGAACTTGAAACAGGTAGGATGTTTAATTCAGGCTTTTTTTTTTATCATCAACTCCAGTTAAAGTTATAGCTCTTTGAAGGTTACAAAGCTTCATCAGTGCTAATTCAACATGTAATCTTTGATTTTTACTTTGTCTGAAATTAAAATCGGTTTGATTAAGAATGTTCAAGGCATTTAATAACCAGGTTGAAGAACAAGCTTGAGCCTGTTGAGCAAATTTGCCTGCAACATTTGGAGCTACTTCCAATAGTTTTGTTGTATCAGGATGCTTACAAACCATTAAGTTTCTTAAATGTTCGGCAAAACCTTGTAAGAAATGTTGGCCTTCAAAACCATTATTTAAAATTTCATCAAATAACAACAAACTTCCCGGCAAATCTTCATTGGAAAGCATATTGGTAGATTTAAAGAAATAATCATAATCCAGAATGTTTAAGTTACTGATAACATCGGAATATGAAATGGTATTTCCGCTAAAACTAACTATTCTATCAAAAATAGATAAGGCATCACGCATAGCGCCATCTGCCTTTTTAGCTATCACATGTAAAGCTTCTTCTTCAGCTGTAATTTGTTCGCTTTCGCAAATTTTCTTTAATTGTTTAACAGCATCATCAACTTTAATTCTGTGAAAATCAAAAACCTGACATCTGGATAAAATTGTAGGAAGGATTTTGTGTTTTTCAGTAGTTGCCAGAATAAATTTTGCATAAGGAGGCGGTTCTTCCAAAGTTTTTAGGAAAGCATTAAATGCCTGAGCACTTAACATATGCACCTCATCTATAATATATATTTTGTACTGAGCACCTTGAGGGGCATATCTAACTTGTTCTACTAAACCGCGGATATCATCAACTGAATTATTTGATGCAGCATCAAGCTCATATATGTTAAATGAAGCATTGCCATTAAAAGCTCTGCAGCTATCACATTGGTCACATGCTTCAAAATCTTCAGATAGATTTGTACAATTGATTGTTTTTGCCAATAATCTGGCACTTGTTGTTTTACCTACACCACGTGGACCGCAAAAAAGGAATGCATGAGCGAGATGCCTGTTTTTTATTGCATTTTTTAAAGTTTGTACCACATGTTCCTGCCCAATAACCGTATCAAATCTGGATGGTCTATATTTTCGGGCACTTACAACAAAATTTTCCATGCGGCCAATTTAAATTAAAACAAGAATAGTTCAACCACAAATTCTTCACGTTTTAATTAAGTTTCGGAATTTCAATATAAAAGGTTGATCCATTACCTGCAATACTTTCAACATACAATCTGCCGGAATGAAGCTCTACCAGTTTTTTACAGATAGAAAGTCCCAATCCATATGATTTTTCTCCAGAGGTTCCGGTTCTTCCCACAGAAGTAAATGAATCGAATGCAAATTTAATTGTTGTTTCATCCATACCAATTCCATAGTCTTTTACACTAATGATGAATTTTTCAGGGTTTTCAATTAATTCAATTAGGATTGACTTATTTTTTTGTGAAAATTTAATAGCGTTAGCAAT
>JBMLOK010000127.1:2282-4593 GCA_049243005.1 Bacteroidia bacterium
TGTTTTTGTAATTCAATTTCAGACAAAGCAGCGTTTAATTCCAGATTCCTTTTGTTTTGCAACCTCAAAACATAAATTATTCCTAGAAACAAAACTGCTAGTATAATTAATATACCAAAATAAGCTTTATTCTTAAAATTATTTAGCTCATTATCTTTTTGAAGTAGCTCATTTTCAACTATTTTTTGATTTAAAGAATGGCTAAGAATTTGTTTAGACAAACCAAGTTTTAGCTGTGTTTCATAGATTGAATCTTGGAAATAATTAAATTTCTTCGAGTATAATAAAGCAGCATTAAGTTTTCCTGTAGCTTCATAATATGCTAGTTCTGTTGAAAAGTAAGTGCCTTTTAACCTTATAATATTTTCTGAGTTTATAATTTTTAATGAACTATCAATTCTCCAGCGAGCATCTTTAATTAGATTCATTTTGATGAGAATTTTAGCTAATTCCAGTTGTTTTTTAGCTCCATGTCTTAATTCATGCTGGTTGGGATCTAAAGTATATTGAATTCCTTTTTCGTAATATTTTTTAGCATTTTCTAAATCTCCCATTGATTGGTATAAATGTCCCATATTAGAATAAATTACACCCAATGGTCTTTCTTTAGGAAAAGTACCAATTTGTATAACTTTTAGGGCCATTTTGAAGTAAAACAGTGATTTTTTATAATCTTTTAACTCTTCATAACATAAGCCTAAATTACCATAAGCATTTTGCATCCAATAGTGAACACCGATAATGGAATCTTTGTATAAATTATAAAGTCGATTTGCTTCAAAGAAATAATTTGCAGCTTGATTGAAATTTTTATCAAGGAAAAAAATAGTACCAATTTTATTTAAAATAAATGGCTTTCGTGATTGCATATAACCTTTATCTAATAGGTCTTTTGCTGCTAAATAAAAAGATAATGCGTTTGGAATATCACCTTGTTCTTCAAATAAATCTCCACAAACAATAAAACTTTCAATTTGCATTTCAGGATTTTTAACTTCCTTAGATAAGTTGATAGCTTTTAGAATTGATTCTTTAGCAGGCTCAAAATTGTGTTCAATACTATTAACCTGACTTGTAAATATTTCATATAACCATTGTAATTCCAGTGAATTTTTAAAATCCGGGTTTGCTAAAATTTTATTTATTAAAATTTTAGCATCCTTTACATTCCAACTATCAATATAGATTTGACATTGAATAGCATTGGAATCGATATTATAGATTTCAGAAAAATGACGGACTTTGGGAGCTGAAAATATATTAGTACTCAATCCTAAAGAGAGAATTAGAAATAAGATACATTTTATTTTCATTAATGTTTTTTGGCTTTTTAATTGGAGTGGTGGGAAAATAGGGATTAAAAGTTATTTTTTAGATGTCGGAGGACAAATTACAAGTTAAAACCGAAAAAAATGACTTAAATAAGATACATTTGAATTGTAATCAGGGCGAAATAAATTAATTTTTTATAGGGATATGTTTGATAATAAGAAAAATATCCATACTTTCGCGGTCCTTTTTAAAAATAAATTCCCAGTAAATGGCAACTAAAAACCAATCTAGCACAGCAGAGTCGGTTGTCTTAAAAGACTATGAGTCAGTGATTATTTTCACTCCCGTACTCTCCGAAGATCAGTTGAAAGATGCAGTATCAAAGTACCGCACTCTTATCACTGAAAATGGCGGAGAGCTGGTTCATGAAGAAAACTGGGGTTTGACTAAACTCGCGTATCCAATCCAGAAGAAAACTACTGGGTTTTACATACTGTATGAGTTTAGGGCAACTCCTGAGTTTATCTCGAAATTTGAACTAGCTTTCCGTCGTGATGAGCGTATCATGCGTTTCTTAACAGTAGCGCTTGACAAACACGCTTTAATTTACAACACTCGTAAACGCAATGGTGAATTCAACCAAGGCAAAAAAGAGCAAAAACAGGAAGGAGGAGTTAAGTAATTATGAAAAAGAAATCGCAAATTAACCCAGCCATGGTGTTTAACACCACTCCTGAGGCTCCTCAGAAAAAGAAATTCTGTCGTTTTCGTAAAAATGGTATCAAGTATATCGATTACAAAGACGCAAACTTTCTTATGAAATTTGTTAACGATCAAGGTAAAGTATTACCACGTCGTTTAACAGGTACTTCTTTAAAGTATCAACGTAAAGTGACTCAAGCAATTAAACGTGCTCGTCATATTGCAGTTCTTCCATTCGAAGGTGATTCATTGAAATAAAACAGGAGGACCAGAAAATGAAAGTTATTCTTAAAGAAAACATGAAAAATCTAGGTCACCAAGGTGATGTAGTAGAAGT
>JBMLOK010000128.1:0-1410 GCA_049243005.1 Bacteroidia bacterium
AATGCATAAATTGAAAAAATCATGAACTAGGTAAGTATCAAAAAACAATCATGAAAACAAAAATTTAGCATACGGTCAACATGAAATACCTTAAAACAATCTGCTTTCTAATCACACTGTTCATCAGTAATTTATCATTTGCACAAGTAAATTATAATTGGGAAAAACTAAACACCGAAGCCTATAAAGGAAAGCAGGACGATATCTTTTTTATTGATGAAAATACAGGATGGTATATCAATGGTTTCGGCAAAATATTTCACACAAAAGATGCCGGTAAAACCTGGACCTTACAGCTTGAAAAAAAGGGGACCTTCTTTAGATGCATTGCCTTTATTGATAGTTTAACCGGTTTTGTTGGAACAGTAGGCACCGATTATTTCCCAAATGTAACCGACACTATTCCATTGTACATGACTACCGACGGCGGTGTAAACTGGAAACCGGCCAACTACAGCGGAAAATACATCAAAGGTTTATGTGCTTTGGATATTGTAAAAGAAGAATACATCAATCACGGAGAGATTGGCTACAAATACCATATTTATGGGGTTGGAAGAGTAGGTAGTCCAGCAAACTTTATTGTTAGTCACGACAACGGAAAAACATTTAGCAGTATGGACATGAGTCCTTATTGCAAAGCATTGTACGATATAAAAATGTTCAATAAAAAAGAAGGATTTGCTTGTGCTTCAACTAGTGAAGACATTGAAACAAGTCATGCACTTATTCTTCATACAATTGATGGAGGAACAACTTGGGAAAAAGTTTATGAAAGCTCCAGACCCTTTGAAACATCTTGGAAAATTTCCTTTCCAAGCGCTAAGGTTGGATATGCTACAATTCAAAGTTATAATCCCGATACCAATATTGTTACACAACACTTCATTAAAACCACCAATGGCGGCAAAAACTGGAAGGAATACGAGCTTTGTAATGATTACAAATCAAGGTCGTTTGGCATCGGTTTTATTGATGAAAACACCGGTTTTATCGGAACTTTAAACACTGGTTTTTTAACAAAAAACGGTGGTAAAAGTTGGACTAAAACCGACATGGGCAGAGCTTGCAACAAAATCAGAATAGTAAAACAAGCTGATGGAAAAGTGTATGGTTATGCGATTGGAGTGAATGTGTTGAAGTTGAGGCTTGAAGCTTCAAAATAATTCAAAAGGCAATTTAAATTTGAGGAAGAATTTGACAAGAAATTTCCTTTCTTATTAAGTAAGCTTCTCTATAAATTCTCTAATTAGGGAGAAATTTCTGTTTTATTTTTTATAAACTTTGATCGCTAAAATTGGCTGTAACTGAAGGATTGAACCTCAAAAACCAAAGTATTAAACCACCACTACGATTGAATTTTTTAACTGATTTTTGCTGAAATAATTACTGCATTTGTTTATGTTTGAT
>JBMLOK010000128.1:1510-10996 GCA_049243005.1 Bacteroidia bacterium
AAATCATGGATGATAATTTTGAGAACCTAATGAGAAACAAATCGGACGATGCATTACAAGAATATCTTGACAATCGAACGAAGTTTACTCCAGAAGCCGTTGAAGCTGCAATTAGTGAAATGCAAAAACGCGGACGAATATTCTCAGAACAGGAACTTGCTAACATCAGAGAAGAATTTCAAGCAAAACGAGACACGACAGAAAAAGAGGTGAATGAACTTTTTGGAAATCAATGGAAGAAAAACATTGTGACCGATGAAAGTGCTCCATCCTACTACTCCGAAAGAGTAATTTATGCATTCTCTGCATTCTTTAGCGTAATGTTTGGTGCTGTGCTTTTAGCCATAAATTGTAAAAATACAGAAACTAAAAAAGGTGTTTGGGAGGTACTTGCTTTTGGTTTTGTTTATACTGTCCTGCAAATTTGGCTACTATCAATGCTACCAAGAAATACATTACTCACCTTTGTATTTAGTATCGGTGGAGCATCCCTAATGAATCATTTATTTTGGAAGAAATATATTGGCAAGGAGACGAAATATAGAGCCAAACCTATTTGGAAACCACTTATAATTGGACTAATATTTTTTACTCTCTTACTTCTTGCGCTTATTTTCGGAGCAGAGTAACGATGTTAAAAAGAATAAGCAACTTCATCTTTTAAAAACTAACGATGAATATGTATTAAACTAACCAATGAACTGTTAAAATGAAGATTTACCTCATTCTACTTCTATTTTCTATCACATCTATTGGTTGTCAGAAACCTTGTAATTCAAACACTATAGCATTTTCCTATTAACAGACAATAAGTACTATTAAAGGTTTTCATCAGGACCTAAATAAAATAGGCTAGACTTAGCATTTCATTGATTGTTCTGTACTAATAAAAAACTCATTTCACCCTTGTAAAAATTGCATTAAAAATCCCCACATTCGTAAAACATTAAACAGCCAAAAAAATTCAAATACTATGAACACAAAATTTAAAACTACTGCTCTACTCCTACTTATCAGTGCGTTTCAACTTATATACGCCCAAACATCGAACAAAGAAAAAGCCCTTGAAAAAGGAAAAGCTGCATTAGAACTGATGGATCAGGGAAAATTTGATGAAAGCTATAAACTACTTGAAGATGCTCAAAAATTAGACCCAGAAAGCATTGTTTATCCTTACGAAATTGGCTATGTTTTCTATGTACAAAAAGATTACAAAAGGGCAATTAAACAACTTGAAAACTTGTTAAAGCATAAAGACATTAACGACCGCATTTATCAATTACTTGGCAATTCTTACGATAATATTGGAAAAAGCGAAAAGGCCATTGAAACCTATGAAGCCGGCTTAAAACAATTTCCTAATTCAGGAATTCTGTATTTAGAAATGGGAGTGATGTCAATGATAGCAAAGAATTACGATAAAGCACTTTCTTATTACGAAAAAGGAATTGAAGTAGCACCGGGTTATCCTTCAAACTACTATTGGGCTGCAAAGATTTACTGCAGTTCAACTGAAGAAGTTTGGGGAATGATTTATGGCGAAATTTTTATGAATTTAGAACGCAACAGCAAAAGAACAGTTGAAATAAGCAAACTACTTTTTGACACTTACAGGAGAGAAATTAAATTTACTAATGACTCATCATTTTCGGTTAGTTTCAGTAAAAATGCATCAATAAATATTAGCGATTTAACAAACCCTGGCAAAATGAAACTTCCTTTTGGCGTTGGCGTTTACGAGCAAACATTAATGTTTTCGATGCTTTCTGTTAAGGCTATTAATATGAACTCTCTCGACCTAATTAGAAGCAATTTCGTAGACAATTATTTTTCTAATGGTCATGATAAAACATATCCAAATGTGTTATTTAGTTACCAAAAGAAAATTAAAGAAATTGGACACATGGAAGCCTACAATCACTGGTTACTCATGAAAGGTGACGAAGAACAATTTAAAAAGTGGTTTTCTGAAAACAGAGAAAAGTGGGAAAGCTTTACAAAATGGTTTGGCGAAAACGGCTTAACAGTAGACGATAAAAACAAATTCTTCAAAGGCCAATATTAATCAAAACACCCAATAAAAACCTATATTCCGGAGTCAATTACAAACCTCCTTGACCTTGGCTTAATTGAGTTTTTAGGAAATGGGAATTATAAAAAATTATGGAAATGAAAATCTACAAAATCGAAATAAAAGAAACTCTTTCACGTACCATTGAAATTGAAGCCGGTTCTATGGATGAAGCTTATTCGGTAGTGAAAGAAATGTACCAATCTGAAGAAATTGTACTGGGTGCAGAAGACCATATAAGCACCGATTTTATTGAATTGGAAGATTAAAAATGCAATGTTTTGGGAGTTCAATTTGAGCAATTAATTTTGGAAATTGAACTCCCATTTCTTTCTCTTATTTACCGGCCTTATTAGGAATCCGGCTTTTGAAAATTGATTCAATTATACTTTCTGAGCATTTTTTTTATTTCCTAAGCAAAAGTCATCATCCCACTCACCTCAATTGCAGCTCGAATTTTACTTTTCTTTCTGCTTTGTTTTCGTTTTTACTGATACTTCCTAAGCCAATATAATCAAGCTTTTCTTTGGCGGCTCCATTGTTGAGCAGGATATGGTAAACTAGTTTTGCACGGTTTTCAGAAAGGGTTTTGTTCTCTTTTTTCACTCCAGTTCCATCTGCAAATCCAACTATACTTAAGGTTATTTCAGGATTGGCTGCCAAGAATTTTCCAAGTTTCGCCAATCGCTGTTTTTCATCATTATTGCTGATTTCATATTGTCCGGGTTCAAAAAATATGTCTTTGATTAATGGCTCCAATTCCAACTGCTTTTCGGCAGATAAATTGAAGCTCTTATTTGTATTTATTGAGGCTGCCGGTGTGTTTACACTTTTAGGTTCTTCTTTTATACAACCATCTTTTCCGTCACCTTTAATATCTGGACAATGGTCTTTGATATCCGGCACTCCATCATTGTCTGAATCTGCTGTTAGTTTCTGGTTGATGATAGAAATATCCTCATTGTTTTTACTAACACGGGCTCTTTCAAAAAGAAGACTATCATTTAACTGCTTTATCACATCATCATAATTCCTGCTATCTCCACCTTGCCAAGCAAGTCCACGATCATTGTGTGTATGTTTGCCAAAAGTATACCTTAAACCAATAGAGGTTTTAAGCAGATGGTCTCTGCCACTTCCATAATTATATCCATCTAAACCATCTGAATAAACTACTGTATACTCAGATTGAATAAGTGCATGGAAATGATCATTAAAATGGTATCGTAAGCCCAAACCTAAACCGCTAACAAGGGTACTTCCGCTTTCTGAATTAAAAAGCCCATCGTCTTCAATAAAATAACGTTTGGTATCAAAGCCGGTTCTGCCAACAGATGCCCTAACAAATGGGACCCATTTATAGGGTTTGGTTCTGAATTTGGTTTTAAGGTCGAAATTTAATCCCAGTTGAAGAAAACTGACATCAGCTTGATAATATTCAACTGTATTTGCACCGGTCATTTTACCCATGTCAAATCCCAAATCAAGCGATATAACCGGAGACCAAAAATAGGCTACATCCAAACCGTAACCTAAATCGAAAGCCGTTTTATTTCCATTAAATCCTTTTAAATCTTTACCCGAAAAGCCATTATTGAGTTTATCAAAATAGCCAACTTCGAGGTCATTAAAATTACTCAGTCTTAGCCCTATTGCCCATTTATTGGTTTTGGATTTTGTTTGCTGAGCTTGGGTAACACCGGTCAAAGCCAGTGTTACCGCTAATATCATTATTTTTATTCTTGTGCTAATCATATAGAATTCTATTATTTAGTGATGATTACAGGTTTCACAGCAGATTTATTATCAGATTCTATATGAACCATATAAGTTCCTGCTTTCCATAAAGAGGCATCAATATCGGTGGTAAAACCTTTTTCAACTGATTCATAAACCATTTTACCAACCAAATCAAAAACCCTGATAGTAAACTCAGTTCCTGACCTTGCATCTACATCTATTCTAAATCTATCCTGAGTTGGATTAGGGAAAAGGTTAAACTGAAGTTGATGCTCATTAGCTCCCAAACCAAGTGCTACGCCAACACCTAACAAATCACTTTCGGTTGAACATCCGGCTACAGTGCCAACACGAACACTATAAATTCCAGTTTTTGTCATGGCATACGAACGTTGGTTTGCACCAGGAATATCTTCGTAATTGCGTCTCCACTGGTAGAAATCATACGATTGAACAACTTGTAAAACATCGGCACTCATGCGTTCAATTACCGGTTTATCAGGAGAACGGTAAACTGTTACATAAAAAGTAGCTTTGGTTTCACAGCCTGTTGAATCGGTAAAGGTGCATATAACAGCGTGGTTACCGGGACCAGCAAGACTTGGATCAAATTGTAATCCATCCAGACTTACTCCACTTCCGCTAAATTCAACATTGGCATTACCTCTGGTTAAATCAAATGGAGAATCGCTGCTACAAGCTGTTCTGTTAGGGAAGGTATCTGGTAAATAAGCTGGCAAAATTCTAACAGTAAAACTTCTGCTTACTACATTTCCCGACCTATCAGTAAAAGTAAATGTATTGGTAGTGGTTCCTATTGGATACTTCCTTCCATTAGGAATTCCGCTTGTTTGCACGATTGTAATCAATCCACAATTGTCTGATGCATAAGGTGGCGTAAATTGAAAATCCTGGTTACAATGTCCAAGAACAACAGAGCTTGGGAAACTAGTAATAACAGGTAAAATAGTATCAAGCACAGTAATGCTAATCCATTGTGCAGAGCGATTTCCGCTGATATCCTGTACAGAAAATTCAACCAAATTTGTTCCGGTTTCATTGCAGGTAAACAAAGATTTACTGATTGTTGAATAACTAATTCCAACATTATCTGTAGAACCATTATTTACATCATTAGGAGTTAAAAACACGCTACCGGTGTTATTGAGGTAAAGTGTAAGGTCTTTTGCTTTTACAATTGGTCTTACAGTATCAATTACATTCACAACTATGTTCACTGTACTTTGATTATTACTTGCATCTGCGGCGGTCAATAAAACCTGGTTCACACCTAAATTGCTGCCATTAAAAGCTGTTTTACTTAAGCTGAGAATGGTGCTATTACAATTATCATAAGTACCTAAATTAACCATTGATGTATTCAGGTTTGCATTACCTGAATTGTCGAGGTAAAGTAATACCATTGGATTGGCAAGAATAACCGGTTTAATGGTATCTAAAACTGTTACATTAAAGTTAACAGTACTGCTGTTATTTGATGCATCTTTTAGCGTAAGACTAACAATATTGATGCCTCTGTCGGCACAGCTAAAGTTTTGTTTGCTAAGAGTAAGGTTTGTAATTGAACAATTATCTGAAGAACCATTATTGACTTGCTCGGTGCTGATGGAAGTTATACCTGCTGCATTTAGATAAACTGTTAAATTCTGTGCCACAGCCACCGGTTTAATAGTATCTAAAACGGTAATGTTTACCAGGGTGCTGGTTTGGTTATTGCTAATATCAGCAATACTGAAGCTTACCTGATTAACACCAATATTGCTACAATTGAAACTTGTTTTACTTAACTGAAACTGAGTAACAGCAACATTATCTGTAGAACCATTGTTAACCATTGCCGGTGTTAAAACAGCATTTCCGCTTGCATCAAGATAGATAGTTCTGTTTTGGGCATTTAATATCGGTCTGATGGTATCTAATACAGATATGTTTAGCACTACAGAACTTTGGTTATTGCTGGCATCTGCAATGGTATAATTCACTAAATTCAATCCAAGATTTGTACCATTGAAACTTGTTTTAGAAAGTGTCTGACTTTGAATCCCACAATTATCAGTAGAGCCATTATTTGCCATGCTTGTTGTAAGGTTGGCTGTTCCACTGCTATTTAAGTATAAAGTGAGGTTATTATTCACTACCACATTTGGTTTTACTGTATCTAAAACAGTAACCTGAAGATTTGCAGAAGCTGAATTGTTACTTGCATCAATTGCGTTTAGTTGAATGGTATTTACACCTTTGTCGTTGCAAGTAAACAGTGTTTTGCTCAAGCTAAGTGAAGTTATTCCGCAATTATCTGTTGAATTGTTATTTGCGGCAGATGTAATTAGCGTTGCTTGTCCAATTGCATTCAGGTATAAAGTAACATTTTGAGTATTCACTACCGGTTTGATTGTATCAAGAACAGTAATGTTTGCAGAAGCACTGCTGCTATTATTAGAAATATCGGTTAAAGTTAAAAACACCTGGTTTACTCCTAAATCAGCGCAGGTAAATACTGTTTTAGAAAGTTGGAAAGAGTTTATTCCTACATTGTCTGATGAACCATTGTTTACCTGTGATGCGCTTACAGTTGCAGTACCAGAATTGTTTAGGTAAATACTTCTGTTTTGAGTTTGAACAATGGGTCTTATTGTATCTAAAACAGAAATTTGTACTTGTGTCTGACTACTGTTATTGCTATTATCTGTTACAGTAAAGTTGATGAGATTTGAACCTAAATCAGCAATAGTAAAATTACTTTTGCTAATGCTACGGCTGGCTATGGTACAATTGTCTGTAGAACCATTGTCAACCTGTGCCGCAGTGATACTTGCAAGACCGGAAGCATTGAGGTAAATCGTTTTGTTTTGAGCCAATGCATTCGGTTTTAAGGTATCTGCAACACTTACTATGGCAATACCACTTCTACTATTAGTAGAACCATCATTTACTGTTACAGTAACATTGTTATTACCCAGGTTAGCACAAGTAAAATTGCTGGCACTTAAGCTAGTGCTTGTAAGACCACAATTATCACTGCTGTTTAATACAACCTGACTTGAAGTTAATGTTGCGGTACCACTATTGCTTAAATAAATGGTAACTGGTTTTGTTGTAAGTGTTGGTGTAATGGTATCAAGAACATTCACTGTAAATGAGGCCGAACCAATATTTCCAGTACTATCTGAGCCACTTAAAATGATGGTATTGGCCCCAAGATTAGCACAAGTAAAGCTGGTTTGGTTAAGACTTCTGCTTGCCAGATTACAATTATCTGAGCTGGCACTATCTGCTGTTGTAGTAGAAAGCGATGCTGTTCCTAATGCATTTAGGTAAACATTTAAGTTACGTTTAGGTCTCATTACCGGACGGATGGTATCATATACATTAACTGTAACAGGCGTTTGTTTGATATTGCCATTTAAATCCGTTACAGTAAACAAGATGGTACGGTTTCCTAAATCACTACAGTTAAAGCTGGTTTTATTGATACTTACCGATAGAATACCGCAATTATCAGTGCTGTTATTGTTAACCTGAGCGGCTGTAATAGTTGCTGTTCCGACATTGTTAAGATAAACAAGTTGATTAGAAACTGTAGCTACCGGAGCAATGGTGTCGAGCACCGTTACTACCACATTTGCCGCATGCGAATTACCACTTTGATCCTGAACCGTAAATGTTACATTGTTAGTACCAATATTATTGCAGTTAAAAACAGATTGACTTAATACCCTGCTGGTAATACTGCAATTATCAGAACTGGCACTATCCAACAAAGCCGGATTGATTACAGCCTGTCCGTTTCCTGAAAGGTAGATTGTAAGGCGAGCTTTGGGTCTGGCTACAGGAGCAATTGGATCAAGAACTATGGCATTGGTGCTTGAAGAATCTTTATTTCCATTTGCGTCGGTAATGGTTACTGTTATCGGCGTTATTCCTAGGTGACTACAATTGATAGAACTAGGGTTGATAGTAACAGAAGTACTACCACAATTATCACTGCTGCTGCTTACAAACTGAGAGGCAGAAATTCCTAAATTACCTTGGGCATTTAGGTAAAGCACTATTCCTGAGTTTAATGATACAACTGGTTTAATTGTATCAAGCACGGTAATTGTTGCCTCTGTGGTTTTAACATTGCCATTAACATCACTTACTGTAAGTGTAATGGTATTATTTCCAAGATTACTGCAGTCGAAGCTGGTTTTATTAATACTCAAACTAGCAATTCCACAAACATCAGATGATCCATTATTCACTGCCGAAGCGGTGATACTTGCATTTCCTGCTGTGTTTAAATAGATAGTTCTATTTTGAGAAATAGCAATAGGAGCAATTGTATCCAAAACTGTAATTGTAGACAAGGCACTGTCTTTGTTTCCAATTGCATCTGTTATAATCAGATAAACCTGATTTGAACCAATATTTGTGCAGTTGAATGAAGATTTACTTAGCGTTTTGCTCTGAATTCCGCAGTTATCAAAACTAGCACTATCAACCTGAGCTCCTGTTAAGTTTAGAGTTCCTGTATTATTTAAATAAGCAATGAGGTTGCGGGGTCTAGCTATTGGTTTGCTAGTATCTCCCAATGAAACAAGCACAAAATTGCTGGTATCTGAATAAGTTCCTGAGTTTACAATTCTCTTAAACCAGGTATTTTGAGCAAGCACAGGAGGAAGATAATTTTGTAAATTATTAGAACCTGTTGCTGCTGTATATCCGCTACTAGCTGTAGAAGTTGACTTAATCCATGAATAGGTATAAGAATTGTTACCACCTTCTGGACTAGAACCCACCAAACTTGTTGGTGTTGAACCAGAGCAAATAAGTTGATTGCCAGAAATTATATTATTAGAAATTGGTGGGTTTCCAACAGAAAGGGTAAAAGGTATATTGTTGCTTACACAACCTGTTGTTGTATTTTTAACAGTAAGGTTAAAATTATACATATTGGCTGCACTGGCAGGTATAGAAACAAGAATCGGACTCGAAACCAATGAAGCATTATTTACGCTTGTAAATGAAGGCATGGCATTTGGTGTACCAGCCGAAATTGAATATTGGTTAGGCGAACCAGCGCCGCTTGTAAAAGGGAGATTAAAAGTTGTTGCTGTTGTGAATACATTGCTTATCGTTCCAAGTGTAATGCTTGGTAAAACATTTACTATTCCTGTTACAGCAAGCACCTCCGAATTATCACCACTTGAATAAAGGACGATACTACCAGAAGGTGTTCCTGTTGCACTGCTGCTTAAACGAACATAGATTTTTGTTGAAGCAACAGAACCTGAACTGTGTGGTAAATTTAAATTGTTTGTGAAACCTGTAGCAGATGTTGTGGAAATTTCAAATCCTGTTGGAGCTAAAATGGTAATATTTGCAGCAAGATTACTACCACTTACTGTAAAACTATCTATAAAAGAAGCAGTGCCACTGCAGCTTGAAAAAGTGTCAAGCGTGCCATTAATCGATATAATAGGATCAGGATTACTCGCTGCTCTTGTAACAGTTACAGTATAGATTTTCTGAGTAGTCCCATTTTGTGCTGTTACTCTTACATTTATTGTATTTGGACCAACATTCAGAGCCAGTGAACCCGATGACGAACCACTATTTACTGAAGCATAGGTTCCGCCATTTACCCTTATTTCGATTGTGGCATTGGCTTG
>JBMLOK010000129.1:0-1266 GCA_049243005.1 Bacteroidia bacterium
ACAAATTCCCTACTCTGTAAGGCACCAAAACTTTCTCTTGTGCATGGGTTACAAATACACTCATTAGCATCATTATCAAAATGAAGACATGTGGAAGCGTTTTCGTTATTTTTAATCTTAATAATTTCATTGAATAGAAAGTTTGTATTCTTATTATAAAATAAACAAAGGATTGGTAGCAAAACCTAAGCAAATAAAACATTAATTATTATCATGGTATTAAATTTTACGTATATCCATTTCATTAAAAGTAAATTTAATAACATAATTAAACCCCCTTCCAACAGACGCGAACCTTCGGTTCGCGCACGTTTGAGGGGAGAGTGGTTTACTGTATTTTCCTATAAACATGTGACCACCTTCGGGGTCATTAATTTTATTGAATTGAGCAATTTAATTCCGAAAACTTTTTGAAAATAATTTATAATACATAACCTGGTTTTATAAAAAATAATTCTGGTATACATTCAGATATTCGTTTTAAATTTTATTCTAAATTAAAGTTTCAATAGGAAAATAAAGTTTAACCAATTTAAAAATCTTAAACTACCAATAATCTTAAGGCTTCAATAATATTGTCATATCTATCATCTATTGAACTCATGAACCTGAAGGGTTCACATGTTTATAGAATTCCTTACCTCAAAAGCCATTCGACCCTGAAGGGGTCGCAAGAATTCTTAAAGAATTTGAGCATATCCTCAAAACAAATAATTTAATTAATTTGTAATACTAAATTCTAAACTAAAACAGTAATTAAAATTCAAAATAAACTTAACTCTTTAAAATGAAAGAAAAAATCACAATTTTATTAGAAAACTATTTAATGCAAATAAATTTTTATCAAAATAAAATTAACTCGTTCAAGTTTGCAACGGGTTCATCAAATCAAAAAACAAGAGACTCATTTCTAGATTTGGCGTTATATGTTGATAAATTGAATTATTATCAAAACAATTTTAATAAACTCAAGGTAATTGATGATTTTATTGAAACTGGAGTTGTTTTGGCTGAACATCGACATAAAATGGAAATAGCTTTAGGCACAATAGATCAAGAAACAAAAACATTACTTGATTTTTGGGCAAGCATACAATAGTAAATATTTGATTGAATTAACCTATACTATCATTTGAACAATAAATCTAAATTGAATTCAAAATCGTAACAAAAAGAGGAGTTTATATAAATTTCATTTATTCACCTTATTCAATCAATAAGCATTTTCTTTTCTATAACCTGATGGTGTTTTTCCTTTTTTATTCA
>JBMLOK010000130.1:0-2466 GCA_049243005.1 Bacteroidia bacterium
TGTAAGGAGTAATAAAGACAGTATCATTCACTACAAAAAACAATCAGACTCTCTCTTATTTGGAAAGGACAAGGTTTTTATTTTGAATAATTATATCAAGGAAGCTAAAAAGTTAAAATCATTGTTTACTCGTTTACATTCCGCTCACAAAGCATTGGAAGTCAACTATGCCAAACTAGTTAAAAATGGTGCAAACAGAGAACAATATTTAGAATCAGACTTCAAGAATAAAGACAATTTTAGAACAGAATTAAATCAGTATTTAACAGATTTAGTTACCGTTTTCAATCATGTTCAATTCTTAAATCAATATTGTAAAAAGTTGAAGCATAATACTGAAGTTGAAAGAAAACTTTATGAAATGGAAAAAAGTATAGAGTCTAAATGTTATGCTGCCAGAAGTTCAAATATCAACCAACATTACAACGCGTTAAGCAAAAATTGTAAAAATGGAATTCAGGCTTGTACTAAAATTAAAGAAAAAACTAAAAAAGAATGATAAAGAATATTCAAATCCTAGAAGACAAAATTCTATCAGATAATTGGTATGTATTACATAAAATAAAATTTGAATATACCGGCAAAGACGGTCTAAAGCACTTACAGGAAAGAGAATCATATGACCGTGGAAATGGTGCAGTGATTTTACTTTATAATCTGGAATCTAAAAACGTTATTCTAACTCGTCAATTCAGGATGCCAACTTTTGTTAATGGAAATGAAAGTGGTATGATGATAGAAGCCTGTGCAGGTTTACTTGATGAAGACCAACCTGATGATTGTATCAGAAGAGAAACTGAAGAAGAAACAGGCTATAAAATTCAAGATGTAAAAAAAGTTTATGAAGCTTATATGTCGCCGGGCTCAGTTACTGAAAAACTCTATTTTTATATTGGTGAATATTCAAAAAGCATGAAGATAAGCGATGGTGGCGGCGCGGAAGGTGAGGATGAAAACATAGAAGTTTTGGAAATCCCATTTGAACAATCACTTGAAATGATTGAAAATGGTGAAATAAAAGATGCTAAAACCATCCTATTGATTCAGTATTTAAGATTAAAGAACATCTTGTAATGGAATACAAAAAAACGATGATGATATTGGTTGCAGGACCTTATCGTTCGGGAACAAATGATAATCCGGAACTTATACATCAAAATGTAAAAGCAATGAGCTCAACAGCTTTGGAGATTTACAAAATGGGACATTTACCCGTTCTTGGAGAATGGTTTGCTTTGCCACTCATTGAAGAAGCAGGCTCAAAAAATATTGGTGATGAAATTTTTAATGAAATATTTCATCCTGTTGCCATTCGCCTTATAAAACATTGTGATGCTATTTTAAGAATAGGCGGAGCTTCTGCCGGTGCTGATGAAATGGTGAGGATTGGGATAGAAAATAAGAAAGATATATTTTATAATTTAAATGAAATAAAATGAATCAGGAATTATTCGATTTAGAAAAAGAAGAAATCCAACATAAAATAAAAAAAGCAGCTAATTGGTTTTATTGGATTGCATTCCTATCCATCATCAATTCTATTTTAAATTTTGACACACCAAGTAATATTGGTTTTAGAGCAGGTTTAGGCATTAGTCAGTTAGTTGATGGTGTAATTATGGAAATTTTTGGCTCTTATAATTATTATGCTACAATCATTAATGTAATCATATCATTAGTTATAGTTTTTATAGGATATCAAGCCAGAAAAGCTAACAAAACAGCATTTATCATAGGGTTGAATTTTTATGCTTTAGATGGAATTTTGTTCTTTTATTTTAACTTATGGATGAGTTTTGCTATTCATATTTTCTTTTTGTTTTTAATTTATCAAGGCATTCCGGCAATTAATGAATTAAAAGAACTGGAACTTGATTCTAATTTAAATATGCCAAATATTCAAACAGATAAAGAAATTCAATAAAATTGAATTATATTTAAATTACTAACCTAAAAAAATTACAAACCCATGCACAATGCTATCAACTGGTTCGAAATTCCTGTTTCGGATTTCGACAGAGCCAAAAAATTTTATGAAACTTTATTTGAATCAGAAATGTATGTAATGGAAGCCATGGGAATGAAATCTGCTTTCTTTAATGCTGATATGAAAGCAGGTGGAATTGGTGGATGTATCATTCAAGGTAATGGTTATGAACCATCAGACAAAGGTTCTGTAGTTTACTTAAATGGTGGTGATGATTTAAATACTCCTTTAGCAAAAGTTGAAGCTGCAGGTGGCAAAATTGTGTTAGAGAAAAAAGCTATTGGTCACAATGGTTTTATGGCCTTTTTTATTGATACTGAAGGAAACAAAATAGGATTACATTCAAGAAAGTAATTTTTTAAAAGCAATTTCTTTAAAATAGACAGTATTCTAAGCTTTTGAAGCTCTTGATAATTCCGTATTTTTACCGCAATGGAGTCGGAACAAAATCAGGAGCCCAAAAAAGCAAGAAGAGTTCG
>JBMLOK010000131.1:0-1012 GCA_049243005.1 Bacteroidia bacterium
CAAAAATAATTTAGAATAAAAAAATTAAAGCCGATTTCAAATTTGGAATCGGCTTTTTTTATGCCCAAATCTTACCAATTTCATTCTTATTTGATTATGTTTGAAAAGCATGTGGCAGGTTTATTTAAAGGGTTTTCGGATGTATCTTCAATTAGAAAGGTCTCTTCTAAAAAATAGCATTGATGCTTATTTACATGATGTAGAACTGCTTTCCCAATTTATGGCGATTGAATATCCAAACATCTCTCCTACTCAATGCAGTTTATCGCAACTTAGACACTTTATAAAATACCTGAGTGAAATTCCTCTAGAAGCAAGTTCACAAGCGAGAATACTATCAGGAATAAAATCTTTCTTTTTATACCTGGTTTTAGAAGATGAAATCAAACAAAGTCCTGCAGAACTTTTACAGGGCCCCAAACTTACACGTAAACTACCCGATGTTTTAGAAACCCATGAAATTGATGCAATGGCAGCTGCAATCGATACACTTAAACCGGAAGGATTGAGAAACAGAGCCATTCTTGAAACCATGTTCAGTTGCGGCTTACGTGTTTCGGAAACCTGCAATTTGAAAATCTCAAACATTTATAAAGACGAGCAATTCATTCGTGTAATTGGTAAAGGCGACAAGGAAAGATTGGTACCTATTGGCAAAATTGCTTTACAGTTTATAGAATATTATTTGCAGGAATCGAGACTTCATCAGGAACCAAAACCTGGAAATACTGATATCCTTTTTTTAAACAGAAGAGGAAGTAAATTAAGCAGGGTTATGATATTCTACATTTTAAAAGATTTAGCTAAAGCTGCAGGCATTAAAAAGACAATTAGTCCACATACTTTACGCCATTCATTTGCCAGTTCATTGGTAGAAGCCGGCGCAGATTTAAGAGCAGTACAACAAATGTTAGGACATGAAAGCATAACCACTACCGAAATTTATACGCATATCGATAGAGCTTATCTGCATGATACCATATTGCAGTTTCATCCAAGAGCTAGGAAATAA
>JBMLOK010000132.1:0-1184 GCA_049243005.1 Bacteroidia bacterium
TTGTTTAGGTAATATTTGCCGTTCACCTTTGGCTGAGGCCCTTTTTTTAAAACATCTTGAAATGAATCATTTGTCTTCAAGATTTATTGTTGATTCTTGTGGAACAGCCTCATACCATATTGGCGAATTGGCCGATGCAAGGACTAGAAATGTTGCAAAAGAGTTTGGTATAGAAATGCCACACCGAGCAAGACAATTCAAAGAAAAAGATTTTGATGAATTTGATTATATCCTGGTTATGGATGAAAGTAATTTCAAAAATCTAAAAAATATAAATAGTACTAAAGCTGAAAAATTAATGTTTTTGAGAAGCTTTGATCCCAATTTTAAAGATTTAAAAGAAGTGCCGGATCCATATTATGGCGATTTAAAAGGGTTTTATGAAGTACATGAAATAATTAATAATTGTACCCAATCACTTTTGGATTATATAAAGAATAATACGAATGAAGAATCAAATTAGGATACTAGTAAAAGGAAGGGTTCAAGGTGTATTTTATAGGAACTATACCCAAGAATTTGCTTTAAATCTCGGAATTAAAGGAAAGGTTCGAAATCTAAAGAATGGTGATGTTGAAATTTTTGCCCATGGAGAAAAAGAACAATTAGAATCATTGATAAATTGGACAAAAAAGGGTTCACCACTTTCAAAAGTAACTGATGTTAGTTTTGATGAGATAGATTTTAATTCTATTGTTTGGACTGAATTTTTTGTTGAACAGGGAAAGTATTAGTTTTTTAAAACTAAAATCTCCAGAATACCATACTTATAATCCCGCTTAACATGATCAGTTTTGCTATAAAACTCAGTCTGGAAAAATCTCTTTTTGTATCGGCTAATTTTATTAACCACCACATAATTCCCATTGGAATCAGTACAAAAAGCAATTGATACATGAAAAACAATAAATAGATTTTATCGGAACTATAACTTAATACCCCAAAAAAACTCATGTTAGCAAAGCTTAATATAATTAAGATTGTTTGAAGCCAAAGTAAAACGTTTTTTGTTTTCCTAACTCCAAGCACAATTGGTAGGGTTTTACTTTTAAATTGCTGGTCGCCCCTTAAATCTTCAGTATCCTTAATAATTTCTCTAATCAGAGATAACATAAAGGCAAATATTGCATAAACAATAATTCCGTTTGATAATACATTTTTATCGAAGAAAAACAGAATTAACA
>JBMLOK010000133.1:0-1916 GCA_049243005.1 Bacteroidia bacterium
CAGGAACAGGTGCCAGCGATCATACCAGCTTTTACAATGCAGGAATGCCGGTTTTACATTTCTTTACAGGAAGTCATTACGATTACCACAAACCATCAGATGATTGGGAATTGGTTAATTTAAAGGGAGAATTGAGTGTCATCAAATACATTTATACCCTTATTGGAAAACTCGATAAACAAAGCAAATTAAGCTTTACCAAAACCAAAGAAGTTCAGGAGAACAGCAGAGGTTTTAAAGTAACTTTAGGTATCATGCCCGATTATTTGTTTGAAGGAAATGGCGTGAAAGTAGATGGAGTTACAGATGGTCGTCCTGCTGCTTTGGCCGGTGTGAAACGTGGTGATATTTTACTTCAATTAGGTACCATAGAATTAGCTTCGATGGATGCTTATATGAAAGCTTTAAGCAGTTTTGAAAAAGGACAATCAACTTCTTTAAAACTAAAAAGAGGAACAGAAGAATTAACATTTCAAATTAAATTCTAAGTTTTAGTTTTTATGAAATTAAGTGTAGTGATACCTGCTTACAACGAGTCTGAATCGATAACGGAAACGCTTGAAAGTTTATACCTGGTTTTACAAAGAGAACAAATACCACATGAGATCTTGGTGGTAAACGATAATTCAAAGGACAATACCTTGGAAGTATTGGAAAACCTGAAGAAAAGCATTCATTCATTAAATGTGGTTACCAATGCCGGTCCCAATGGATTTGGCTATGCCGTAAGAAAAGGATTAGATAATTTTTCCGGTGATTGTGTAGCAGTAATGATGGCAGATTTATCGGATTCCCCTGAAGATTTGATAGCTTATTATAAAAAGTTATTAGAGGGATATGATTGTGTATTTGGTTCACGCTGGAGCAAAGGAGGGAAGGTTTATGATTACCCAAGACACAAATTGTTTTTGAACCGTGCAGTTAACAATATGGTTCGATTGCTATTTGGTATCAGGTACAACGATTGCACCAATGCATTTAAAATGTACAGGAAAGAAACCATTCAAGGCATTCAGCCACTATTGTCACCACACTTCAATTTAACGCTTGAAATGCCATTAAAAGCTATTGTAAGAGGATATACCTATGCTGTATTACCAAATAGCTGGACCAACAGAAAATTTGGTGTATCTAAATTGAAAATAAGAGAAATGGGTTCGAGGTATTTCTTTATTTTATTGTACTGCCTCATAGAAAAATTCTTTGCCCGCGGCGACTTTAAAAAGAAGTGGGATTAGTGGGATGCAAAAAAATTGTTCCGTAAATTATTTCTCATAGATAATTATAAATTGAAACCATGAAACTCCAATTCATATTTGATAATAATGGTAATACAACAGGGGTATTTATTCCTATTGATGATTGGCAGGCCTTAAAGGCGAAATATGCCGGATTAGAAAATGAAGATATAAAATATCAATCTGAACTTGAAACTTGGCAGAAACAGATAATTGACGACCGCTTAAATGATTATTATAAAAACTCAATTGATACTAAGGATTTCGATGATACCTTAGATGATATTGAGAAGAATCTATGAGATATGCTATTGTAAATCGACCAGAAGTTAGAGTTGATATTTTAGAAGCTTTAGATTATTATAAAAAAATCAATCCTGATTTGGCGAAGCAATTTCTTTATTGAATTCGCGAAGCTAAAGAGCTCATTGCACTCTCTCCGCTTGGTTTTCAGATTAAGTATAAAAATGTCCGAACTCTTTTATTGAAGCAATTTCCCTACCAGATCCATTTTCTAATTGATGAAACAAAGGAGCAAATTGTAATATTGGCTATTATACATGCATTTAGAAATCCCAATGACTATTCAATAAGGTAAATTAATTTAAAAGTTGATTCTATTGCTTGATTAACTGATCAACCTGAAGTTTTAATTTTGGTAATTCTCTGCAAACAATA
>JBMLOK010000134.1:0-2246 GCA_049243005.1 Bacteroidia bacterium
TGATTTTAATCTGAGGTAAAATCCTTCCTCCAGTAAAAATGATTTAAGGTTATCCAGTGCTTTGGAATCTTCTAAATCAGGCTTGTAAAATTCAGTAAATTCGGTAAGGAGAAATTTCTCCTTTGCTTTTATAAAAGAAATAATTCTATTCGCTAAAAATTCAGGAGCTGATAAATCTGCTCTTGACAATTGCAGTGAAATCAACCTGCCCGGAATACTATTTTTCTTGGGATCAGCAGATGACCAATTGTCTAAGCAATAAGCAAGAAAGTGGCGGTACAAAATATCTTTTGCTTCGAGGTAGCAACCCGGTGTTGCTATTTCACCTTCCATCATATCTTTTGGCTCGCCATAATAAAATAAATCGTGTGCCTTGCTTTGAGCAAAATTGGTAATGAGTGCTGAACCTGATGTACGGCCTGCACGACCAACCCTTTGCAGGAAATTAGAAGTTAAAGGTGGAACAGAATTATTGATAGCTGTATTCAACGTACCTATATCAATACCCATTTCTAAGGTAGAAGTGGCAACTATGGTGTTTAAAGAATTGTACTTCGGTCTTTCTTTGAAATCAATTTCTTTGTTTTCTCTATCCTTTCTTTCTAAAATACCTGTATGTTCAGATGCATAAATACGAGGGGACAGATTACGGTTATAAACCAACTGATAATAATTGGGTTTACTTTTCTGGATTTGACTGTATGTACCTGTACAGGTATAATCCAAGCATTTTGTATGTATTGAAATAGTATCGGAAGCTGCAACAAATAATTTTGAACCGCAGGTATCACAAACATGATTGGCTACTTTATTTTCAATCATTATTATGGTTGGCTCAATGGCATAATTTTCAATTTCTTCATCACCAAGCTTATTCATTAAACCGATGGTAGTAAATGTATCTATCAATTTTTTATAGAAATCATTTACCAGTTCATGGTAGCCTGAAGCTAATGGAAACGACTTGAGGTAATAACTCCTGTACCAATTGTTCGTGTTGGTATAAGTAGAATCTAAAAGACCTTGGCCATGTGCTTTGGTGGTAAGCAATCTTGGAAACCTTGCTCTTGGATGAAACATTTTATTTAAAAAATGTCGGTTATCTCTCATCCAATTCAAATCCCAAAGTTTCAATGATGCATTTCTGAACTTACTTAAATATTCATGGTCAATACCACCTCTTGTTCTTACTCTGTGTAAAATACCATTTACAAAAGGCAGTAAATCTTTTTCCTCAATCATGGCAAGGTTGTTCTGATTCAGCCACTCCTGCATAGCAGGGAATATTGCCCTGATTTTTTCTTCATCAAATTTTACAGCTGATGCACCTGATTTTTCCAGCGTTCTACCAATCATGGCATTGTAACCAAATTCAGATAAAACTTCCCAATGCATACGGGTGTCAAATTCTTTTTTGAAAGTTGGAATGAATTTCTTTGCAGCATCACGGTAATCAATATCAATATCTGCCTTACCATGATAGTCTGCCGGGAAAAAACGATAATAAAACGCTTCTTCTTGATTCAGACCGGTTGAATCTGAATGATTCTTCCAATATTCAGTAAATTGATTTTGCAAATCTGAAATACGAACAGGTCCTTGATTTTGATTAATTATTTTTTGCAATGATGCCCTGAATGTAAAACGGTAGTTTCTTGCTTCTACAAAACCAGCCTGATGTGCAGCATCCTGTACACTATTAGTGAAGGCTAATATTTTACGAAATTTTTCCGCTCTTGGGTCAAGGTCGGATGCCAATACCTGGCTAACTGTTATGGAAGATAAAGTTGCAACCCTTGTACCAATAATACCCATTGCATTTTCGGTATTGCATTCCGGACAAATATGCCTTGCCTTCGTTTCCTTTAACTTCCTAACTGCATGTATTCTGATGGTATGTTCACTTTCTCTTTCATGCAAGCTCATATCAACTGTATGCATCTAGTCATTTATTTGATTGTTGGGTTCATATTCTTCAATATGCTTGTGGTTAGGCGTATTGATGAAATAGATATTCTTATGGTTACCAAAAAAGTACTCATATACCTGATTAGGATCGTGAAAGAAATGGTTCTTGTTATCGTCTTTTACGCCTAACCAGCCACTTGCACCACATTCTCTACAGTAATAGGATGGTAAGGCTTTAGGGTCATATTTATCTCCTACTTTGTCTTTCCATGTGAATTTTGGCTGCTCATTTATTTCTCTTAAAACACCACTCAGTTCTCTTATCCAAATTTGAATTT
>JBMLOK010000135.1:0-2471 GCA_049243005.1 Bacteroidia bacterium
TGCATTTCACCCAATTCTTTCATGAGTTGAATTGCAGCTTGGCGCTCATTTTTAATCTTACCTTCCAAAATAGATTCCCGAATTTCTTCCTTTATAATTCCTATAATTTTAGAAGGTTCCAAGCCAAAATATGCCATAATATCTTCACCACTAACAGGTGGTTGCCAATTACGTAATGCATCTCTTTCTTCAACTTCAACAACCAGTTCCTGAACCTTTAATAAATTACCTCTGTACTTATTTAATTTTTCCTGACTTTTGGTTGTCATATCTGCTCTGCACAATAAGAACAAGTCGTTTAAATCTTCGCCGGCATCTACAATTAATCTTCTGATGGCGGCATCAGTTACTCCATCCTCAGCTAAGGCTTTAGGACGGTGATGTAATGCAACCAATTTTTCAACATATTTCATTTTTTCATTCAGAGGTAATTTTAACTTTCTGAATATTTTTGAAATCATTCGGCTTCCCTTGTCTTCATGACCATGGAATGTCCAGCCTTCCTGAGGGATAAATTTTTTTGTTACAGGTTTTCCAATATCGTGTAATAACAAGGCCCATCTCAACCACAAATCCTTTGTTTCTTCTGCTCCCTGATCCAAGACCTGTAAGCTATGATAAAAATTGTCTTTATGACCTTTACCATTCACATAATCAACACCATGTAAAGCTTTTAGTTCAGGAAAGATTATCTCTAAAAGACCACATTCAAACAATAAATTTAATCCGATTGAAGGTTTCTTTGAAAGGATAATTTTGTTTAGTTCTTCGATGATTCTTTCAAAAGAAACAATTCTAATTCTGTCTTTATGCTTTTTAATTGAATCAAAAGTTTCCGGTAAAATATCAAAGTTCAATTGAGAGGCAAAACGAACTGCTCGCATCATTCTCAAAGGATCATCGTCGAAAGTAATTCCGGGTTCTAAAGGCGTTCTTAAAATTTTTCTTTTTAAATCATCCAATCCATGGAAAGGATCAAGTAAAGTTCCAAAATCATTCTTATTTAAACTGATGCCTAAGGCATTTATCGTAAAATCTCTGCGCGATTGGTCTTCCTTTAAAGTACCCGGACTAACTTCAGGTTTCCTGCTGTTCCTAGAATAACTTTCTTTACGAGCACCTACAAATTCAACTTCCCAATCATTTGATCTAACCATTGCCGTTCCAAAGTTTTTGAAAACAACAAATTCACTTGAATTGCCTATTTGTTCTGAAAATTCTCTGGCAAAATCAATTCCACTGCCAACTACAACAACATCTATATCTTTTGAAGTTCTATCTAAAAAAATATCACGAACAAATCCACCCACAACGTAGGCTTCTATACCGGTTTTCTCTGCAACAATTCTTAAATCATCAAAAATTCTATCTTTTAGTTCAATTTTCACAAGGCAAAAATATAAAAAGCAATAGACTCTCTTTGTTTTATTCTAAGATGAAGATTTTTAATACTAAGATAACAGGCTTTCATAACTAGAAATCACCTGTTTAGCTATTTTGTCTGAATCAAATTTTGAAGCTTGTTGAAAGCCTGCATTTATTAAATTTAATCGCAATTCAGGATTTCCTGAAATTTCTTTTAAATTAAAAATGAGTGTTTTTAAATCCTTGTAATCTGAATACAAAGCTGCATTTCCTGCTACTTCGGGCAAACTCGATTGCTTTGAACTAATTACCGGAACTCCGCTTCTTAAAGCCTCTAAAATTGGAATACCAAAACCTTCAAATTTACTGATATATGCAAAAGCTAAAGCTGATTGATACAAAATTGGCAATTCCAATTCATCAATATTATCTAAAAAAACTACTTTATTTTGAAGTCCGTTTGACCTTACATATTGCAACATATCAGAATACAAATCGGCTTTTTTTCCTAAAAATATCAAACTGATATCTTGTAAGTTTGCTTCATGAAAAGCCTTTAAAAGCAACAACTGATTTTTGCGTTTTTCCAATGTTCCTACGCTAAGAATAAATTGTTTGGGCAATTGGTGTTTATGTAGAAAAGTGTTTTTTTCTTCCTCAGAATGTGTATTTCGGAAATGGATTCCACAATCCTGATAAACCACTTCAATTTTAGATTCATTTATACCATAAAACTCTTGAATATCAATTGAAGTTTGTTGACTGCATGCGAAAATTTTATCAGCTCTTACTACAGCCGACTTAAACTTTCGTTCATAAATTCTCCTATCAATTGGTGGGTATAATTCAGGAAATCTAAGAAAAATCAAGTCATGAATGGTAACTACCTTTTTTATTTCCAACCTTTCAATTCCAACAGGTAATTCATTACTTAAACCATGAAAAATTTGAATTTTATCTCTTTTGATTTCATCTAACAAACCATGACTTCTCCAATAAGTTGGTAAAAACTGATGGATTCTTTTGCTAGGTTTTACAATATTTACATCCATTTTGTTTAAAAACTCCTGTCCTAGTTCACCTATTTCAGGAGTAAACAAATAGAG
>JBMLOK010000136.1:0-1381 GCA_049243005.1 Bacteroidia bacterium
TTTCGCAAATTCATTAACAGAAATAGCCGACCCTCATACCAATTACTTTTCTCCAAGAATGGCGGAGGATTTTAATACCAGCATGAGTTTAAGTCTGGAAGGAATTGGAGCAACACTTCAAACAGAAAATGAATACACAAAAATTCGTGAAGTAGTAAAAGGTGGTCCGGCTGATAGAAGTAAACTAGTTCATGCCAACGATAAAATTGTGGCAGTTGGTCAAGGAAAAGATGGAGAAATGGTAAGTATTTTAGATTGGAGAATTGATGATGTTGTTTCTTTAATCAGAGGAAAAAAAGGAACTGTAGTTCGATTAGAAATTATTGCTGCAGATGCCACAAATGCTAAAACTCAAATTATTGAAATCACACGTGATAAAATTGTATTGGAAGATCAAAGTGCAAAAGGAAGTATTAAAGAAGCTGAATTAAACGGGAAGAAAATTAAAGTTGGGGTGATTAGCATTCCTACTTTTTACCTTGATTTTGCCGGTATGCAACGTAAAGATCCAAATTACAAAAGCACGACAAAAGATGTAAAAAGATTGATTTCAGAATTGAAAAAAGATTCAGCTGAAGCCTTTATTATCGACCTAAGAAACAATGGCGGCGGTTCTTTACAGGAAGCTGTTGAATTAACCGGATTATTCATCAAAAAGGGTCCGGTTGTTCAGGTAAAAGATGCTTATGGTGTTGCAAATTCTGAAGAAGACAGAGATGATAATATCTTTTGGGATGGTCCGATGATGGTAATGGTGAATAGATTTAGCGCATCTGCATCAGAAATTTTTGCTGCAGCAATTCAGGATTACCATAGAGGAATTATAGTTGGAGAAAAAACTTTTGGAAAAGGTACAGTTCAAAACATGACCGATTTGAATCAATTTATGATGATGGATGGAAAAAAATTAGGTCAGGTTAAAATCACCATTGCTAAATTTTACCGTATTTCTGGAGGAAGCACTCAACACAAAGGAGTAATTCCTGATATTGAATTTCCATCGATTTATGCTGCAAAAGAATATGGTGAAGAAGCAAGCAAATACGCACTTCCTTACGACGAAATTGCTGCTGTTTCTTACAAAGCTTTACCTGATAATAAATCAGCAATCAATTCATTAAAAGCATCTCACCTTGAAAGAATGAAGAATGAACCTGAATATGCTTATTTGTTAGAGGATATTAAATTGTTTAATGAAGCAAAAGAGAAAAATTATACCAGCTTAAACGAAGAAATATACAAAGCTGAATTAAATGCTGAAGATGCCCGTAAGAAGAAAAGAGATGAGGAAAGAAAGAAAATAAAAGAAACCAATAAAGTTGAGCCTAATTTGATTCTGGATGAAAGCTTGAAAATTTTATTGGAGAGTATGGGGAAGTAA
>JBMLOK010000136.1:1481-2797 GCA_049243005.1 Bacteroidia bacterium
AAAATGGCAAAATTTTAATCACCTTAAATACCGGGAAAAGTATTGAAATTAGAAGTAAAGGTCCAATGCAATTATTGGATTATTCAGCAAAACACCATTTAATTATTTATAGTAAAACTGAGCAAATATCGAGAACTAAAGACCAGGAAGGAGTTACATCAACTGATCAGGTTTCAGTTTATAGTTATCATTCAATCACAAAAAAAGAAACCAAATTATTTACAAGTTGCTTGGATGGTGATGGAGGTACGATTCCCAATTATGCCGATTCTAGTTTTTATCCATTCAAATATTTGTGCAATATTGAAAGAGTGAACCTATCAGAAGATGGAAGCATGTTGTATTTCCAAACAGATGCCTGGAGAGTTTGTCCTGCGGTGCATGCATACAATTTAAAAGACAATAGCTTGAATTTCTTTCATGCCGGTTGGCTAGAAAAAGTGAGTATGGCAGGTATTCAAATTACTATTACCGGAATTGATTACAAAGAGGTAAATGGTAAAAAAGAGAGCAATGGCCGATTTACTCAATTGTGTTTGTTTAACCGACATGGAGTAATGTTAAAGCCTTTGCAGGAAAAGGAGTTTTAAGGATTTGATTTATTTTCACTAAACTTCAAAAGAGTAAAACTATTCGTACTTTTGCGAATACAAAAATGTGTAATGAACAAAAATAGTCAATACTTTACAAAAGATCAGGAACAAATTGCCCGATTTGCGAAAGCACTTGGTCACCCTGTTCGTATTGCCATTTTACAATTATTACATACACAAACCTGCTGTTACCATGGCGATATGGCTGAAGAATTACCTATTGCAAAATCTACCTTATCGCAACATCTCAATGAATTAAAAGATGCTGGTTTAATTAAAGGTGATATTACCCCTCCTACTGTTAAATATTGCATCGATAAAGAAAATTGGGAAACTGCTCAAAATCTTTTCTCCTCGCTTTTTGGTGAAATTTCACTTATTGATAGTTGTAATAAGTAATTATTAAATCTATTCGTAATTTTACGAATAATATAATTTGTTCGTATAATTGCGAACGATTTCTAAATTTATATCACAAAACAAACCGGTATGGCAGTTAAACTAAAATTCCTGGACCGTTATTTAACCCTTTGGATATTTCTGGCAATGATTGTTGGAGTTTCAATCGGATTCTTTTTCCCCGGGATAAAAATCATTTTTGATGAATTATCTATTGGCACAACAAATATTCCTTTAGCAATTGGACTAATATTAATGATGTATCCTCCTTTGGCTAAGGTTGATTATTCATTGTTACCAAAAGCATTTCAAGACACCAAAGTA
>JBMLOK010000136.1:2897-5444 GCA_049243005.1 Bacteroidia bacterium
TATAGTTTTTATGCTTGGTTATTTATTAATGTTTTACCACAACAACTTGGACTTGGAGAATTCAATGTTTCAGTGCCTATGACAGAGGTTGCACAAAGTGTTGCAATTTATTTGGGCATTCCCTTTCTAGCAGGTTATTTAAGTCGAAATCTATTAATAAAAAACAAAGGAACTGATTGGTATAATCGCAAATTCGTTCCCGCTATTTCACCAATTACATTGTACTCATTACTATTTACAATTGTGTTGATGTTTAGCTTAAAGGGTGATAAAATTTTAGAACTTCCATTAGATGTTTTAAAGGTCGCAATTCCGCTGGTTGTTTACTTTATATTGATGTTTTTTGTGAGCTTTTTTATCAATAAATCTATGAACGTTCCATATGATAAAAATGCTTCAATTTCATTTACAGCAACCGGCAACAATTTTGAACTGGCAATTGCTGTTTCTATAGCAATTTTTGGAATCCATTCAGCACAGGCTTTTGTTGGTGTTATTGGTCCTTTGGTAGAAGTTCCTGTTCTAATTTTATTGGTGAAAGCAAGTTTATTTTTAAAGAAAAAATACTATAATCATGTTTAAAGTTATTTCAGAAATCATTACAGGTTTTAATGCTGAAAATATATCAGCAGAAAGAAAAGAAATTTTGAGTGGTTTGATTCAATACGTTCAAACTAAAAAAGACAATGGCGAAAATATCCGATTGAATTTTATCTGCACTCATAATTCTAGAAGAAGTCATTTATCTCAAATTTGGGCTCAAACAATAGCTCATCATTTTGGAATCAAAAATGTTTTTTGTTATTCAGGCGGAACTGAAGCTACGGCCATGTTTCCTAAAGTTGCAGAAACATTGGCTAATCAAGGATTTGAGATTTTGAAATTAAGTGAAACATCAAATCCGGTTTATGCTGTAAAATTTGCCGAAAACGAAATGCCAGTCATCTGCTTTTCGAAAACTTACAATCATCATTTCAATCCCAAAACGCAATTTGGAGCTATCATGACATGCAACAGTGCAGATGAAGCTTGTCCGATAGTTTTTGGAGCAGAAGCACGTTTCCCAATAAAATATGATGACCCAAAAGTATTCGACAATACCGAATTACAATCAAGTAAATACACAGAAAGAAGTATAGAAATTGCGCAGGAAATGTGGTGGTGTTTCTCTCAAATAAAAAACTAAGCAAGATTTTCCAGCTGTTTAAAAACCGGAATCATAGTTTTTCCTTTTTCTGATAAATTGTATTCAATATGAAGTGGTTTTAATTTGATAATAGTTTTATCAAGTAAACCTTGTTCTTCCAGTTCTTTTAAGGCAACAGCAACTGATTGTTTATTAGAACCTTCCAATTGTCTTAATAAAGAATTGAACCTCAAAGGACCTTCCACTGCAAGTTTAAAAATCTGAGGTTTCCATTTGCCGGATAATAATTTGAGTAAGGTTTCTGCAGGACAAGTACTTTCTGTTTCCATTTTTTTGAGGTCAGGTTTTTCTGACTAATTGATTGGTGTCTGAATTAATCTGATGTTTGTTTTCGAATTCAAATATAAAATGAAAATACGCATCACACTAATTTGTAGTTTCTTAATTTTACTTTCAACAACTGCATGTGATGCTCAAACCAAAAACATGCAACATCAAGAAAAAGGAAACAATCCACTTTTATGCAATACCGATTCAGGTACTTGTGAAATAGCAGATTCAACTACGCAACAAATTGATATCGTACCTAAACAAACCAATAAATCAATCCATATTCTTTATTTCACCGACCCAATTTGCTCATCATGTTGGGGAATTGAAGCTCAGTTAAGAAAACTAAAACTTGAATATGGAGACTATTTTTCTATTGAATACAGAATGGGTGGCTTACTAAAAGACTGGTCGTACAATAGCGGTGGAATTAGTAAACCTTCTGATGTATCACACCACTGGGATGAAGTAAGCCAATATTACCAAATGCCAATTGATGGTGATATATGGTTAGAAGATCCACTTCCATCATCCTATCCCCCATCTATTGCATTTAAAGCGGCTCAATTACAAGATGAAGTTAAGGCCTTATTGTTTCTAAGAAGAATCAGAGAAATGGTGTTTTTGGAGAAGAAAAACATTTGCAATTGGACTTACTTGAGTTTGGCTGCAAATGAAGTTGGATTGGATGCAATCAAACTAAAAAAAGATTCAGAAAACATAGCAAATGAATTGTTTCAAAACGACCTTAAAATAACCGCCGAATCTGGTGTTCGAGGTTTTCCTACATTGATATTTTCTAATCAATCAAAAGACTTCCAATACATTAATGGATTTAAACCCTACATGGCTTTTGAAAATATTATTTTAAAATTGAATCCGAATGCTGTTAAACAGAAGTATAACAAAGATTGGAAATCATTATTCTCTCATTTTTCATCACTAACATTAAAAGAGTTTTGTGAATTGAGTGAAGTCAATACCAATCAAGGATTAGAAATTCTAAATCAATTAAGTAAAGAAGGAAAATTGCTGGTTTTTCAAACAAAAAATGGAAATATCTGGAGATT
>JBMLOK010000136.1:5544-6956 GCA_049243005.1 Bacteroidia bacterium
CATCTGTTTTATGAAGGTTTAATTTCTTTGCAGCTATTAAGGATAAATCTATCATGAACTTTTTGGAATAAGGTCCACGGTCGTTAATTCTAACAATTACCCAAACTCCTGTTTTCAGATTAGTGACTTTTACCTTGGTACCAAATTTAAATTTACGATGTGCAGCAGTATATTTTTGATGTGAATACCTTTCGCCACTAGCAGTTTTTCTTCCTTGAAATTTATTGGCATAGTAACTGGCTCTTCCAATTTGGGTAAATCCCTTTTTGATAACAAAATTACTGTCGTTCAGCTCAATCGAAACAGTATCTTGCCAATGAATCGGATCTACTACAGGAAAACTAATTGTATCCGGCAGTTCTTGACTTTTGAGCTTTGATATAAGGACAAAATGAAGCAAAAACAAAAGTGCATATTTGTGATAAGCTTTGGCCATATCAAACAAATATAACGGAAAATTACATGAACGAATCTAATAAGCCACTTGCAGAAAGAGTTAGGCCTCAAACCCTCGACGATTTAATTGGACAAGAACATTTAACAGGGAATGAAGGAATTATAAGAAAAGCCATAGAAAACAAAAACATTCCATCCATGATTTTCTGGGGACCTCCGGGGGTTGGAAAAACAACATTGGCAAAAATTATAGGTCAGCATTTGGGTTTACATTTTTATTACCTGAGTGCCATTCAAGCCGGAGTTGCTGAAGTTCGAAAAGTGATTGAAGAAGCAAAAAAACTCGGTAAAGTTTTATTGTTTCTAGATGAAATTCATCGTTTTAATAAAAGTCAGCAAGATGCTTTATTAGGAGCAGTAGAAAATGGCACAATTGTATTAATTGGCGCTACTACTGAAAACCCAAGTTTTGAGGTAAACAATGCCTTATTAAGCAGAGCTCAGGTTTATATTTTAAAAGATTTAGATAAAGATGCTTTGCAAAGAATTGTTAGTTCTGCTTTAGAAAAAGATGAATGGTTAAAAACCAGAAAACCTGATTTAAAAGAAACTTCTGCGCTATTCAGATTTAGTGAAGGAGATGCTAGAAAACTATTGAATCTATTGGAATTGGTTTGTTATCAGTTTAAAACCGACGAACAAATTGTAATTACGAATGCTTTGGTTGAAAAAACGCTACAACACAAAACCATGTCGTATGATAAAAGTGGAGAAGAACATTATAATATCATCTCCGCATTTATAAAATCGATTAGAGGAAGTGACCCAAATGCAGCTGTTTATTACTTAGCCCGATTATTGGAAGGCGGTGAAAATTATGAATTTATTGCTCGAAGAATGTTGGTACTGGCAAGTGAAGACATTGGAAACGCAAATCCGAATGCTTTATTAATGGCAAATACAACCTTTCAAGCAATTCGTGTAATTGGTGTACCGGAAGGAAGAATTATACTTTC
>JBMLOK010000137.1:0-2098 GCA_049243005.1 Bacteroidia bacterium
AGGGGATAGATATAAGGATTGATATAGGTATTCAGCTCGATATTATTGATTACAAGCAATTGTAATAATATCAAGAAAATGAATCTTAGGACAGAATTTAAAATATCAATTATCAACTTTTAAGTTATTTTCTAATGTTTTTTGTTCTTCTTTTAAAATGTTTCTGATGACATAAACACTTTTCAAAGTACTAAAATCGGTATAAAGTTCAATTTTCAAATTATGAAAATTATCTCCGGCTTCAAGATTTTGTTCACTAATAAAACCAATAGGAATACCTACCGGAAATAATGTTGAATAATTATTGGTTACTACTTCATCACCAACTTTTATAGGAACATGTTTATTTACATGCAAAAGCGATGAATATTTAGGGTCATCACCATTCCATTCAAGCGAGCCAAATGCATTATTTTTTTTCAGCATAGCTGATATTTTTGTTCCTGAATTTAAAGCAGAGCGTATAGTAGCAAAATTTTCAGAAACACTGGTAACAATACCAACAACACCATTCGAGCTGATAACACCCATATCGGTTTCAATGCCATGTGCCCTTCCTTTATCGATGGTAATATAATTATTTCTTTTGGTGATAGAGTTATTGACAACATTAGCTGCAATGTATGAGTATTGTTGTTTGTAAACTGTATCTACAATTGAACTTAAAGTAAAACCACTTTGGTAATAAGCGTTTAATTGTTGTGCTCTTAAACGAGCATTTTCATTCATTAAACTATCATTTATTCTTCTTAGGCTGAAGTAATTGGTGGTATTGTTTACCGATTCGTAAAAACCTGAAGCAATTCCACCTGTATAATTTAAAAAGCTGGCTCTTTGGTAATTGTTAAATTGGTATAAAATCACCAACGACACCATCTCTAATGAAAAAAAGAGGATGAAGGTATAGTATTTATATAAAAAGAAAATCAGGTTCCTCATGCTCGCTCAGGGGAGAATCAGGTCATCAAGAATTTATGATTCTTTAAATTTTTCAAAGCCATACCGGTACCTCTTACAACGGCGCGAAGTGGATCTTCAGCAACATGCACAGGTAATTTGGTTTTGGTAGCAATACGCTTATCTAAACCGCGTAATAAAGCACCACCGCCTGTTAGGTATAAACCGGTAGAATAAATATCAGCTGATAATTCAGGTGGTGTTAATTCCAATGCTCTCAGTACGGCTTCTTCAATTTTTGAAATTGATTTATCTAAAGCTGAAGCAATTTCGCTGTAGCTAACAGTAATTTGTTTAGGAATACCTGTCATTAAATCCCTTCCGTTTACTGCAAAATCAGGTGGCGGATTGTCTAGTTCAGGTAAAGCTGAACCTACTTCAATTTTAATTCTTTCTGCAGTTCTTTCTCCAACCAAAAGGTTGTGTTGTCTGCGCATATAATCTAAAATATCTTCGGTAAATTCATCTCCCGCAACACGAATCGACTGGTCGCAAACAATACCTGCAAGTGCAATAACTGCAATTTCAGTTGTACCACCACCAATATCAATAATCATGTTACCCATTGGTTCAAACACATCAATACCAATACCAATAGCAGCAGCCATCGGTTCATGAATAAGGTAAACCTCTTTTGCACCGGCTCTTTCAGCAGAATCTTTAACGGCTCTTTTTTCCACTTCGGTAATACCTGATGGAATACAAATTACCATTCTTTGCTGTGGTTTGATAAACTTATTATTTTGAGGAATCATGTTTATCATGCCTCTAATCATGTGCTCGGCAGCTTGGAAATCGGCAATTACACCATCTTTTAGTGGTCTAATTGTCTTAATATCCTCGTGCACCTTACCATGCATTTGTTGAGCCTGACTACCAACAGCAATAACATTACCTGTTCTTCTGTTGACAGCTATGATAGATGGTTCATCTACAACCACCTGATCTTTATGGATTATCAATGTATTGGCAGTGCCAAGGTCTATTGCTAAATCTTGTGTTAAAAAACTAAAAACGCTCATGGGTTTGTTTGATGCAAATTATAATAAATGTATTTTAATTTTAAAAGGAATTTTTTCCCTTAGTGTTTAAAATGTCTAACACCTGTGAAATACATTGCCATTCCGTTCTTTTCGCAATA
>JBMLOK010000138.1:0-2621 GCA_049243005.1 Bacteroidia bacterium
TAGCTAAATCACAAGATTCAAACATTAAAAAGATGAACTTAAATGAGGCATTGGAATTTGCAAAAACCAATAACGCCACATTAAAAAACTCAAAACTAGACGAACTATTAGCTAAAAAAAGAGTTAAAGAAATAGTTGCAGCAGGTTTACCCCAAGTTACAGGTAAAGCAGAATTCATGCATTACTTCACTATTCCAACCACTGCCCTACCCGATTTTATTAGTCCGGTAGTTTACGGAAACTTAGTTGGTTATGGATTAATTCCAGCTACTAGCCCTGCGCCACCAGCAGGAATTGTTCCAGCACAATTTGGTGTAAAAAACAACTTTACAGTTAGTGCAAGTGCTTCTCAATTATTATTTGATGGATCTTATTTAATGGGATTAAAAGCATCAAACCAATATGTGAATCTTGCAAAACTAGGAACTCATCAATCTGAAATTGAATTAGAAGTAAATGTAAAGAAAGCCTACTACCAAGTATTACTGATTGATGTTACTATGGATATTTTAAATAGTAATATTAAATACCTGGAAAAAACCACTTATGATTTAACTGAAACTGCAAAAGCCGGCTTAATGGAAAAGATGGATGCAGACAGAGTTAGATTACAATTATCGAACCTAAATTTACAAAGAGACAGACTAATAGATGGTAAAATTATTGCCTATACAGCATTAAAATTACAACTAGGTGCAAATGTTAGCGATAGTATTGTATTAACAGATAAAATCAATACAATTCAAGCTTCAAATGAAAATTTAGGAATGGATTTGGCAGCAGGTGATTACTCAAAAAGAATCGATGCACAAATTCTTGAACAACAAAGAAAATTAAACAATATCGACAAACAAAGATGGCAATATTCTTACTTACCATCAATTGCAGCATTTGCTCAAGTTCAGAAAAATACGTTTGCATCTGAAGTAGGTGATGTAGGAAAAACTTGGTACAATGGTGCACTTGCCGGACTAACTCTACAAATGCCAATTTTTGATGGTTTAATGAAACAGTCAAAAATTCAACAAGCTAAAATCAATGATAAAAAAATTGAGAATGGAAAAAGCATTTTAGTTCAGGCAATTGAACTTGAAAGAATTAGTGCCAAAGCAAAATACTTAAGAGCTCGTCAACAGTTAAAAATTCAAAAAGAAAATGTTGATTTAGCAAAAGACATTTTAGAAAAATCAAATTTAAAATTGAAAGAAGGAGTTGGTTCAAGCTTAGAATTAACAAGTGCTCAGAACGATTATTTAAATGCTGAGTCAAATTACCTTTCAACACTTTACGACATATTAGTTGCAGAGGCGGAACTTAAAAAAGCTATCGGTTATTAAAATATTAAACAAACCCTATATGAAAAACTATATTATCATCACACTAAGCAGCTTAATTCTTTTGGGAATGGTAGCTTGTAATGGAGAAAATGGCATAACTGCCAAAAAAGCGGAACTAGAATCTTTGAAAAGAGAAATGGCTGAAATCTCTTCTAAAATTAAAACACTTGAAGAAGAAATCGCATTATCAGGTGATTCAAGTAAAGCGAATGAAAAAAGTAAAATTGTTGGAGTTAGCGCTGTAAAATTCGAAAGTTTCAACAAATACATTGATGTTCAAGGTTATGTTGATGGAGATGAAAATGTAACTCTATCAGCTAAAGTACCTTCAACAGTAACTAAAGTATTGGTTAATGCCGGCGACAGAGTTAAAGTTGGACAGGTATTAGCTACTCTTGACGGAGATATTGTTAAAACACAATTGAAAGATTTAGAAACCAATTTGAAGTTTGTAACTGAATTATACAACAAACAAAAAGCACTTTGGGACAAAGGAGTTGGTAGTGAAGTACAATTCTTATCAGCTAAAAACAACAAAGAATCTCTTGAACAAAAATTAGCTACAGTAAAAGAAAACTTAGACATGTACCTAATTAAATCTCCAATTAACGGAACTATTGATGAAGTAATGTTAAAAGCCGGTCAAGCTTCTGTACCTGGATATCCTGCATTCAGAGTTGTAAACTTCAGCAAGTTAAAAGTAAAAGCAGATTTAGCTGAAACTTATGCATCTGAAGTAAAAAGCGGTAACGCCGTAATTCTTCAATTTCCTGATATCAAAAAAGAACTAAAATCTACATTGAGATATAGTGGAAGATCAATCAATTTATTAAACAGAACATTCGGAATTGAAGCTGATTTACCTTCAAGCGAAGATTTTATTCCAAACATGGTTGCTGTTGTAAAAGTTGTTTCTTATCACAAAGAAAAAGCGATTGTAGTTCCAATCAATCTGGTTCAAGATTCAGAAGGTAAAAAAGTTGTTTTTATTGCTGATGCAGTAAGCAAAAAGGCTATTAGAAAAGAAGTAACAGTAGGAAATATCTATAATGGAAAAGCCGAAATTACATCAGGTTTAAATGAAGGTGACCAAATAATTATTGCCGGTTACCAAGACTTAAACGATCAAGAAAGTATCAAATACTAAACTCTATTAATAGAATAGAATATGTTAGATAAAATAAAAGAATTTAAACCATCCAGTTGGTCTATAGATAACAAAACAAGTATCTATATCATGACCATCATTATTACGCTGGCAGGTTTGTTTAGCTATAATTCATT
>JBMLOK010000139.1:0-1180 GCA_049243005.1 Bacteroidia bacterium
TTAGATGAAGGTACAATCTAAAGCATTTTTATAAAATCATCAAACAAATACCTGCTATCCTCTGGTCCGGGTGCTGCTTCTGGGTGATATTGTACTGAAAAAGCTTTCTTTCCTTTTAATCTAATTCCTTCTACAGTATTGTCATTTAGGTTGATATGAGTTAACTCCACCAATGAATTATTTTTTATTTCATCCATTGAAACTGCAAACCCATGATTTTGTGAAGTAATCTCGCAATGACCCGTAATAATATTTTTTACAGGGTGATTTAAACCTCTATGACCATTGTGCATTTTATAGGTCTTTAAACCTTGTGATTCGGATAAAATCTGATGTCCTAAACAAATTCCAAATAAAGGAATTCCGGCATCAACAATTTTCTTCACAGTCTCAACTGCATAAGGCATCGCTCCAGGATCTCCGGGGCCATTGCTAATCATAAATCCATCAGGATTAAATTTTAGCATTTCCTCAAAACTTGTATGAGCATTAAAAACAGCTAAATAACTATCTCTGGCTTCTAAACACCTCAAAATGTTTTTCTTAACTCCTAAATCTAAAACCGCAATTCTTTTTGAAGCGATATCAGAACCCATAAAATAAGTTTGAGCTGTAGAAACACTGCTTGATAATTCCAATCCTTCCATTGATGGAACAGCATCTAACTCTTTCTTAAGTGTTTCTAAATCTTTTCCTTCACTGGAAATAATTGCATTCATGGCTCCTTTACTTCTTACATGAAGCACAAGCTCCCTTGTATCAATATCGGCAATACCAACCACATTGTTCAAAGCAAAATAGTCTTGAACAGTTTGATCTGCTTGTTTTCTTGAATAAGGAACATTAAAGCTTTTGCAAACCAAGCCTGCAATTTTAATTGAATCAGATTCTTCTTCTACAGGACTAATTCCATAGTTTCCAATATGAACATTGGTTTGAACCAGAATTTGACCTGAATAAGATGGGTCTGTGAAAATTTCTTGGTAACCGGTCATTCCTGTATTGAAGCAGATTTCGCCGGTGGTGGTGCCGATTTTGCCAATTGAGGTACCTGTAAAAACAGTTCCGTCTTTTAATAATAAAGTGGCAGGGAATTTGTTAACTGAACGATTCAAGTTAGTTTAGATTTGGGCAAAATTAGGCCTTTTCAAAAAAGTCACCAAACTAAAATACTAACAAT
>JBMLOK010000140.1:0-9754 GCA_049243005.1 Bacteroidia bacterium
CCTAATTTAGGCATGATTTCACCTTCAGTGATATCACCAACAATTGTTAAACTAGCGAAATCAGGACCATAAAAACGATCGTAGTAGTTTTGAACGTCTTTAACTGTGATTGATTTAATAGATTTCAAAGTACCTTCAACCGGTTCAGCAGCAATAGTTTTACCGTATAATAATTTATTGAAAGCTAAATCAGCAGTTGCACCGGCATCAAATTTTTGTGAGCTGATGTTTTGGTAGTTTTGTGATTGCATTAATTTGAATTCATCAGCATTAAATTTAGGACGAAGTAATTTTTCTTCGAATAATTTTAATGTAGCATCAATATTCTTTTTCAAAGTAACAACTTGAACTGTTGTAACATCAGAACCAGCATTGAATGAAATTGAGCTACCTAATTTTTGCATTTCATTATCAAAAGCTTCACTAGTATAGGTTTGAGTTGCTTCAGTCATCATATCAGCAGTTAAAGAAGCTAAACCTGTTTTTGAAGGATCACCAACTGCGATATTTCCGCCTTTCATAGTGATTAATAAAGTTACAACAGGAGATTCTTTAGTTTCAGTACCAATTACTTTAATTCCATTGTCCCAAGTAGTTGTGTAGAAATTAGGGATTTCAGGAGATTTTGCAGCACCTGTAGAAGGCTTTTTGCTTCTATCGAAATTATCTTTTGGAGTAGTGTATGATAAACCTTTGTATTCTAATTCAGTTTTTGCAACGCCAGAACTTGTAACAGTTTTGGTTTCTTCTTTTGATACAGCAGCGTTAGCCTTTTTAGGGAAAACATTTACCATTACGTATTTTTTGTCTTTGATATAAGTTCTAAAAACACGCATGATATCTTCTTTAGTTACTTTTTGATAACGAGCTAATTCTTCACCAATATTGAAGTTTTTCTCTAATTTAGGATTACCATGAGCTAAATACCACATCATACTTAAAGTACTTGCTCTAGCGCCAATACTTTGCATACCAAAGATTAAGTTACTTTCGATACCACCTTTAGCGCGAGCTAAATCGTCATCAGAAATACCAGTTTTTTCAAATTCTTCTAATGTAGCAGCAACCATTTTTTCAACATCAATATCACCATCAATATTTGGTAATGGTAATACAGCCATTGTAAACTCACCTGCTAATTCAGAAGCCGGGTGGAAAACCTGAGCTTGGAAAGCTTTTTCAGATTTTATAAAGTTTTTGTAGAAAATTGAGTTATTTCCAGAACCTAAAATGCTTGCTAATAAATCGATAGCAGGCTCATCAGGATGGTAATTTTTTACAGTTGGATAAACTATATAATACAATGGTAAAAATACATTGTCACCATAGTTAGCATATTTGTTATCAGGTAAACGAACCGGCTCAATTCTTTGAGCACGTACTTCCGGACCTTTAGGAATTGGGCCAAAGTATTTTTCTGCCATTTTTACAACTTCAGCAGGATTTACATCACCAGCAACAACTAAACAAGCGTTATTAGGACCATACCAACGCATGAAGAAGTTTTTCAAATCTTCAACATTTACTCTGTCTAAATCCTCTAAGTAACCAATTGTTGGCCAGCTGTAAGGATGTCCGTTTGGATATAAAGTAGCATCTTTAATTTCATCTACTTTGCCATAAGGAACGTTGTCTACACGCTCACCTTTTTCATTTTTAACAGTAGCTCTTTGTACTTCAAATTTCTTTTGTGTAACAGAATCTAACAAATAACCCATACGATCAGCTTCTAACCAAAGAGCAGTTTCAAGGTAGTTTGCAGGTAAAGTTTCGAAATAGTTGGTACGATCGCGATTGGTAGTACCATTCATTTGACCACCCGCACCTTGTACAATTTTAAAATGCTCTTCATCTTTTACGTGCATCGAACCCTGGAACATCATGTGCTCAAAGAAATGCGCAAAACCAGATTTACCAGGAGTTTCTCTAGCAGAACCAACATGGTAAGTTACCTCTACATGCACAATAGGATCTGAATGATCTTCATGAATGATAAGGGTTAAACCGTTTGGTAATTTGTACTTCTCATAAGAGATTTTCATTTCACCCGGATTAGCTGTCACCTTATCAAGCAAAACCGTTTGAGTTGGATTCGCTTGCGCAGGTACCTGAGCTTTCAGGCTACTTCCTGCCAGCATAAAGGCAGCTGCAGCTGAGAAAAGTGTAATTTTCTTCATGTTATAAAATTGAATAGTTTTCTTAATTTTTTGATGATTAGTCAAAATTATCTTTGATTGGGTTGATTGAATCAATAATATTTCGTCTAAAAATCCTTTGCAAAATAGGCACTTTCAGATAATCGCGACAATTTTTTTTTAAATGGACACTCAAATACCTAAACGGATGGAATTTTGTGTAAAAGTTCAATTGAATGTGAACAAAGCTTTTTAATTTACCTTTATTTTTAGCAGAAAGGTTTATACTTTCGCAAAGTTGTATCTCTATAAAGAAAAACATAATTAAAATGAAAAAACAGTTCGCACTAATTGTAGGCCTTATTTTGGTGGCAGCATCTTTTCGATTAATCGATCATTTGCCTAATTTTACTCCTGTTGGAGCAATTGCACTTTTTGCAGGTGCCTATATTACAAATAGAATTTTGGCATTTATTGTGCCTTTGGCTGCTTTATTTTTAAGTGATTTGTATTTGGGATTATATGGTTGGGAAATGTTGGTTCCTTATATTGGTTTCCTTTTAACCATTTTAATGGGATTCAATCTACAAAACAATAAAAGTGCTGTTAGAGTTGGATTAACAAGCATTGCAGCTTCTGTAGTATTTTATGTATTTACTAATTTTGCATTGTTTTATCCTGAAACGTTATATCCACACAATTTTAGCGGTATCATGCAATCGTACATTAATGGAATTCCATTTTTTAGAAATGCTTTAGCGGGTGATTTAATTTACAGCGCTGCATTATTTGGAAGTTTCTACTTAATCACAATAAATATTCCTTCATTCAAAAAGTTGGCTTAGTAGCCTGAAATTTGAATTAGATTTTCATAATCTTGAAATAAAACGCTTAAATGGGTCACACCTTTTAAGCGTTTTTTATTGATACTACTTTCAAACCTAAAAGTTCCGGGATTTTTAGAACTGAAACTCTCCTCTTCAACTACCTCACTCCCATTTAGCCACCTTATTTTAACAGATTTACTTTGCTTTAATCTTAGGCTGATATGCATTTTGCCATTATCTAAAATTTGAGCGTCCAATAAACTATCCTTAGTTGAACCTAAAAACTTACACATTAAATCTATATCAGGAATTCCCCAGCCCTTTTGCTTAGCCGGCTTGTAATATTGATTTGCAGCTAGTTTATATGTATCCCTAATCTCATTTAAACTTCTTCTAGGATATTTTTTCATAAGATAAGCAGCTGTTCCTGCTAAAACTGGTGCAGCATAAGATGTTCCATTGCCCGGATAAATACTTCCATTTTCCGATAAAACAGAGATTCCTTTTCCAAAAGCAACCACATCTGGTTTTATTCTTTTATCGGCAGTTGGTCCAACAGAACTAAAGGAAGCTAAATCTCCATCTGCAGCAACAGCACCTACAGAGATAACATGCTCCGCATCTGCAGGTGCACTAATCTGACGCCAAACATCCATTCCTTCGTTTCCTGCACTAACAAAAATCAACATTCCTTTTGATGCCGCAATCTCAGCAGCTCTACTAACCACAGTAGTTTGGCCGTTTAGCTCCTTGTATTTATGTCCCATTGAAGAAACATCATGTTTGGTATAACCCAATGATGAATTTATGATATCAGCACCTGCACTATCGGCATATTCAGCTGCCTGTAACCAATAATATTCTTCAAGTAAATATTCTGAAACAGCATTTTCAGAACGTAATAAAATATAATCAGCATTAGGAGCAGTGCCCATTAATAAACTCGGAATTCTGGACGCTAAACAACTAATTACTGCCAAGCCATGAACATCATCATCAAAAACTTCTTCTTCTCTTTCAACAAAATCATAAGAACTTACAATTCTCTTTTCTTTAAATAGATGTTTAAATGCCTGAAGATTATCCATGTTTTTAAAACCGGCATCAATCACCGCAATTCGCATTCCTTCGCCCGGATAAAAGTTCCCTTCTTGAAAAAATTTCCCATAATTCAATTGTTTGAATTGAGTTGAGCTTACGCCAAAAAAACTTGTATCCCTTTTATCTTTCTTTTTGAATGATTCTTCCAGCTGACCAATATTTTCTTCAATTGGAGTTTCTGATCTTTCAACTTCTTCTTCCCAGGCAACATATGGTCCTAAATATTCTACCTTTTCTACAAAAGGAAATTTTCGAATTGAATCCACATTAAATGATTGTGGAATTTTAGCTAAAAAGCCATTAAACCAACGCGTCTGACCACAATATTCCAAAGGTAGTTTTAGCATTTGTGACATATAGCCTGAATCTGGAGGAATATCATTTGAAGATACCGGAACTTTGTACTTTAATCTACGATCAATAGCCTTTTGTGATATGTATAAAAAAGGTTGATTTAAAGTTTCTTTATACCTTGGCTTGTCTTTAAATCCAATAAAATAATAGTTACTTTTTTGGGCTGATAAACCCAAATACATCAAACAAAATAAAAGCAATAATGAAGTTCTCATACTTGTAATTCGCAATTAACGAATAAAAACATAGTTGAGAAACCAAAAATTAAGGATATTGTCTAATTAGAGTTAATTTTAATGAATAACCGGATGTTTTATTACTTTGAGTGCTCAGTTTTGTTGATTCATAATAAACCAAACCAATATTTTTCGAATAAGCACTTTTCTCTTTAAGGGTTTCAATAAAGTTTACCTGATTGGCTTCCTGAACCTCAATTACATTTGTAAAAGTGAATCCTGAATAAACTTTATTATCAAAAACCGGACTTAATAAGTAATTGATTTTTCCTAAATCATTGTACGCATTTCCGTTCCAAATTGCATTTTGTTTTAAAGGAAAAACCAATTTTATTCTTCTTTGATTCTGGTCTATTCTTTCATAAGTTTTTTGCTTCAACTCAGAAAAAGCCGATTCTCTTTGAATCCAGTTATTGGTATCATTTTTAGAAACCAATCTCTCTATTATCTGTATTTTTTCATTATTCTGGTTAATTAAATAACCTGAATAAACTTCTTTTAGATAATAGTTAAAAGTATCGATAGTTCCTTTGTTATCGTCAAAAGCAATTGAATCAAATTTATAAATATTAACGGTACCAGAGTCTAAAACCAAAAAATCATAACCAAAATCCTCAGTTATTGAGTTATCTTTTTTGCATGAGGAAATGAAGCCGCTGCCGGCAATAATCAATAAATAAATCAGCTTATATAAATGCGATTTTTTCAACTTATAAATCAAAACTAGATTGAATCCAACCACCACCAATTACGTCATTCCCATCATAAAAAACAGCTGATTGTCCAGGTGCAATTCCTTTTACATTGCTGTAGAAATTCACCATCATTCTGTTTTCATGTTGTTCAATTAACGAGAAAGTTCCAGCATCCTTATATCTAACTTTGGTTAAGGCTTCAATTGGTTTTTCAATAGATTCAAATTTTTGTAAATTCAAATTCCTAACCCACATGCCTTTTCTTTGTAATTCTTCTTCCCTACCTAAAACAACTGTATTTGTATCCGGTTGAATTTCAAGAACAAACATGGGTTCGCCTAAGGCAATTTCCAATCCTTTTCTTTGTCCAACTGTATAAAACGGATAACCTTTGTGTTTACCTAGAATTTTTCCATCACGGGTTACAAAATTTCCGCCATCCACTCTTTCTTCAAGACCATCTACCCTTCTTTTTAAAAAGCCGCGATAATCGTTATCAGGAACAAAGCAGATTTCATAACTTTCACTCTTCTTAGCCAGTTCTGTAAATCCGCGATCAATTGCCATTTGTTTGATATCGGATTTATGAAATCCACCTAAAGGAAAACGTGTTCTAGCCAAACTTTCTTGACTCAATCCCCAAAGTACATAAGACTGATCTTTGTGCTCATCTAATCCTTTAGAAATAACATAACGGTTATTTTCATTTCTGATTTGGGCATAATGTCCTGTTGCAATAAACTCACAATCAAGTTGATTTGCTCTTTTTAAAAGTGCTTCCCATTTGATATGCGTATTACATAAAACGCAAGGATTTGGGGTTCTGCCGGCCAGGTATTCTTCAACAAAATTATCTATCACATAATCACCAAATTCGCTTCTAATATCAAGAATCATGTGGTGAATACCGTATTGCACAGAAATACTTCTGGCATCATTGATTGAATCTAAACTGCAGCAACCGGTCTCCTTTTTACTTCCGCCACTATTCTGGTAATCCCATGTTTTCATGGTAATTCCAACAACTTCGTAACCTTCTTCTCTTAACATGACAGCCGCAACGGTACTGTCGATACCGCCACTCATGGCTACCAATATTTTTCCGTGTTTGCTCATTTGACTGCAAATATCTAACTATTTAGATTAAATCTTAATAATAATCTGTAGTGAGTGTCAAATTTTAAGTTCTTATTTGATAAAATCGATTTTGTAAACAAAGTTGAGGTACAAAAAGAAGAATACCAGCGAAATAACCAAAATCATTAAACCAATAACAGCAGTATTCATTTTAATACCATCTTTATTTACTTCTAAAGTGGATGCAGTATCGGTGCCTTTATCGATGTTAACTGAATTGTTTTTTAAGCTATTCCTAACAATTTCCTCGTTGAGTTTGAATTGTTTGTAGGAAAGGAAAAGTCCGATACCGACAATTAGAACTACCATGATAAAGATAAAAATGCTGCTATAAAATTGAAGTAAAAATGCTCTTTTCTCATGATTAACATTGAATACAATTTGGTCGGTATAGCTATTGTATAAAATTGAATCATGGTGAGCAATACCGGTTAATTGAATACCAATATTATGATCATCAGTAGAGATTTTTAATGTTTCATGAGTTGAATCATTACTCAAATAAAAATCCAGTTTTAAGTCTTTAAAATCCTCCTTTTCCTCAGCACTCAAATTAATTGAACTAATGGCAAAAAAGCAGGCTAGTACGTAATATAAAAATCTCATATTTAAACTTTATTTACTTATTCTTATCATAAATTTTTTTGAGGTATATGGAATACTGTTGTTGGAATTTTAGAAGCTTATCAATATTCCCTTTTATTGAAGCTTCTTTTTCAAGTTCTGAATATAGTCCCATCACATCGAATTTAAAATTCCCAGACGCATTTAATTCATTAAAAAACTTCAAATACTGATTGGTGAGTTCTTTCTTCTTAGAAATTTCTTTAGGATTTTGAATGGCAGGAAGAAGAAATTTAACTTTTTTAACTTGAAGAAATACTTCTATTTGAATAGCCGTATCGTTTAAAATAAGCTTACCTAACCTAATTTTAGATAAAGTATTTGGAAACAATTTGGGGAAATTTTCAGATGAGCTATCAAACAAGGATTTACAACTATAACAAGGTCCGTTGTAATAAAAATTCAATTTGATGATATCAGTTGATTCGTAAGTATTTTGATAATAATACAATTTTGAAGAATGGGTAAAAGGCAATGTCTCACTTTCGATTTGCGCTCGAATTTTAAAGTATTCAAGCTCCATTTCAAGTCGATTTATCAAATCTTGATTTGATTGATTTTTCATTTCAAGATTCTCAACCTGGCTATTTAAAGATTGATTTTCTAGAACCAATTCAGCATTTTGTTGAGTGATAAATTTTTCCGGTTGTATAAGTTTCATTTCCTCAAAAACCTTTTTGGGATTAGGTTGAGATTGTGAGAAAACATAAAAGGAAAATAATACTGAACCTAACAGAAGTAAAACTTTTCTAATCATAAATTTTGTATTTAAGAGTTTGTTATGAGATACTTCTACTCGAATATTTTTTAAATGTACTAAACAAATCTAATTCAAACCAGCTAACATAAATTTTCTCAAATTTAAATGTTTAACTCCTTCATAACTATTTGAGATAAAATCGTCTAAACTAATTACCCATTTTGGATAATTATCTTTAATTTTCTGAAGATTACCAAATTCTCTATTCAGTGAATTTTCATTTTGAATGGTAAGCGCTACCTGAACATAAGCTTTTTCACCATCTTTTTCGCAAACAAAATCAATTTCTTCATGACCAATTACACCAATTGAAACCTTATAACCAAAGATAAGAAGATGGTTATAAACCACATTTTCAATTATTTTACCTCTATCTTCCAGTCTATAACCCCAGATTCCATTTCTTATACCTAAGTTTTCGAAATAATACTTTTCTCCTGTTTCAAAAACTCTTTTGCCAATGATATCATATCTACCTACTTTATGAATTAAAAAGGCATTGGTTAAGTATTCGGTATAAGATAAAACCTGGTTTACACTCATGCTTGTTTTCTGCGATTTTAGATAAGCACTAATTTTGTTTGCAGAAAATAAACTTCCGGTATTACTTGCTAAAAACTGAACCAACTGCTCTAAAAATCGAACATTTCTTACCTCAAATCTGTTTATGATATCTCTGTAAACTATTGAAGAATAGATGTTTTTCAAATAATCAAAAACAATTTCATTTTCTAAACTTAAATGTTTTAAGTAAGGAAGTCCGCCAAATTTTAAATATTTTTCAAGTGTTTCGGAACTGTCTTCAAGTGAATGAAAATCCAGAAACTCATCATAGGATAGGCTATAAACTACAATTTCAATAAATCTTCCACTGAGAAAACCAGAAATATCTGCGGAAAGTAAATTGGCATTACTTCCTGTGCAATAAATATCTAAATCATCATCTAATAATAATGATCTTAAACCATTTTCAAAACCTACTATATCCTGAATTTCATCAATAAAGACGTAGGTTTTTCCTTTTTTTTGACTTAAAACATAGTCATTTAAATCTTTTCCGGTTTTAATGAAATCAAAGCTTAAATCTTCTTTATTGATATAACAAATATTGGCATCTTTATCTTGAGCTTTGATTAAATCCATCATTTGAAAAAGTAAGTAACTTTTCCCTACCCTTCTTTGACCGATAAATACTTTAATAAGTCCTTTGCCAATAAAAGGTTTAATTTTATTGATATAACGGTTTCGTTGGTGAATTAAAGTATTTGAACTCATTATTTTGTTTAATACAAGTAATATAAGAGTCAAAAATAGAAATTTTATTGAGTATATGCAATAAAAATATGAATTTACTTAATTTTTTTGAGTATAATGGATAAAAACAGGATAGGCCTAAAGTTTATTGCAGATTAAAATTTCTTTTTAAACTTCGGATTCTTTTAAATGACAAGACTATTAAAATCAGGTAAAGAATGATTGTTAAGAAGCCTAAAACTATCCATTTGGTGTTGAAAACGAATTGCTTTTCATTTTCTAATTCTTTAAAGTCAATACATAACAATTCGAAGTTGTTGAATGCTTCTGCACCGAATTGATAGTTTTCAAGTCTGTTAGTATTGTATACCCAAATCTCATCTCCTTCTCCAATATAATTTTCGGCTTTTTCAAGTTTACAAATTTCAAATACTTTTACTAGTGCCCAAAGTTTTGTTGAATCTCCAAAATGAATACAAACTCCATTTTTAAGACTTTTAGTTTGAGTTAATTTTCTGATTTCTAATTGGGCTAAATCCAGATTGATTCTATCAGAACCTTTGTTTCCATTTATGTTAAACGTAGTATAATTAAGTTCAGGGTGACTTTTAAAATTGATACAAGTAGGTTG
>JBMLOK010000141.1:0-4202 GCA_049243005.1 Bacteroidia bacterium
AAAAAGAGCGGTTGTTTTCATTAAACAACCGCTCTTTTTTTATTTAATTCGATTTAGTTCTTAGGCTTTTCCAAAGAATAATAACAGGTAGTAGTAAACCAATCTCTTATCCATGGTAATGCCGCAAGCCAGCCAAATTGTTTTCTGGGTTTCGCACCAAACTTGTACAAATAACTTGGGTTAATGAGGTATAATTCTCTTTCCAGAATTTTAAATCCTGCTTCCTTGGTAATTCTTTCAAATCTGTTAATGCTGATTTGAGTTTCTTTCACTTCAATAATATCCCTGATTCTTCCTTCACTTTCTCCAAATAACTTCAAAATTCCTCTGTACATTGGAGTAGGAAGAATATGGAAATAAGGAAGAAAATGTAAAAACTTGGAATCAAGACTTTGCTGATGTCCGCCAAATGGCATTAACCAAGGTGGAAATGCGAAAAATATGATTCCTCCCGGTTTTAGAAAGTGAATGATGTGTTTAACAAAAGATTCCTGGTCGTGAATATGTTCGATGGTATCTTTCAACAAAATAATATCGAATTTTTCATCCAAATCTTTATCCGGATTGATATCGTATACATTTTTGTTTATGATTTCTACTTTGCCTTGAGCAATATCATCCTTCAAAAAATCTTTGGCAATATTACTTGCATACTCCCAAAGTTCAATCCCTGTAACTCTGCAACCTTTATCGGCAAAAGCTTTACAAATACCACCATAACCGCTTCCTACTTCAAGGAATTTCATTCCCTTTTCGATTTTGGTTTTTCTTTCAATAAAAGGAATAATGAAAGTTTGAGTTGTATCGAACTGCTGCTTAAAATAACGCGTAAAATCTGTTTGTAATTCAATCATATGATAAGGGCGAAAATAAGGGAAAGCAGGAAATATTCTAAAAAAGGGAGGAATTGAATCAGAATACAACATTAATTTTTTCTTCATTTTGATAAAAAGGGCTTTTCAGAATCAAAAATCTCCCCATTAATTACTCTGTTTACTTATATTTCCCAAAATTTTTCTAAATGAATTCTTCGTTTTTCAAAAAAGCAAGTCCACATTTAATTGCCCTGGCGGTAATTTTTTTGGTGATTTTTATCTATTTCAACCCACTTTTTAGTGGCAAAGCACTTAAACAATACGACGTTCTTCAATGGAAAGCAACCTTTCAGGAGATTGCCAACTATGAGAAAGCTAGTGGTGAAAGAACATTTTGGACCAACTCTATTTTTGGAGGAATGCCAACTTATTTAATTGGTGCTACCTATCATGGTAATTTCACATCAAACATTTTGTTTTATATCTCTGATATTTTAAAACATCCTGCTGATACCGTCTTTTTGTTATTCATCTGTTTCTACTTGTTATTGTTAACATTTGAGGTAAGTCCGTGGCTGGCAATTGTAGGCTCGCTGGCCTTTGCACTCTCGAGTTTTAACTTTATAAATATAGATGCAGGCCATATCACCAAAGGAAATGCCATTGCATTTATTCCACTGGTTTTAGCAGGTATTAATTATACCCTTCGAAAGAATAAATTATTGGGGGCAGTATTAACTGGAATCGCCGTTTCTTTTGAATTAGCTGCGGGTCACTTACAAATAACCTATTATTTAATATTCATCATTCTTGCATGGATGGTAGTTGAGTTGATTCAACACATCAAAGAGAAAAAACTAGCATCGTTTTTTATTGCAGGAGCTTATCTTTTAGTAGCAGCAGGTGTTGGTATTGGAACCCATATTACAGGTTTATTAACTACTGAAGAGTATGGTAAATACAGTATCAGAAGTGCATCTGAGTTGACAAAAAATCCTTTAGGTGAAAGTAATGTTGCCAATAGCAGTAATGGTTTAGATAAAGATTATGCATTAGCTTGGAGTAATGGTGTAATGGAACCATTCACCTTATTAATGGCAAATTTTTATGGAGGTGCATCAAATGGAGAATTAAGTACTTCAAGTGAAACCTATCAGAAATTAAAAGAATACAATGTTCCTGATGCAAAAAATGTCATCAAACAATTGCCTGTTTACTGGGGAGATCAGCCATTTACAGCGGGACCAATTTACTACGGAGCAATCATTGTGTTTTTATTTGCCTTTGGTATGTTTTTTATGAAAGGAAATACGAAATGGTGGATTTTCTCAGCTGCCATGTTAGCCATTTTCTTATCTATGGGTAAAAACTTCATGCCATTAACCAATATATTCTTTAACTACTTCCCATTGTACAATAAATTCAGGTCGGTAACATTTATTCTATGTGTGGCTCAAACCTTGTTTCCTTTATTGGCAATTCTTGCGGTAAGAGAAGTTTTTGCAGGAGATTACAAAAAAGAAGGATTGAAAAAAGCCCTGATTTATTCAATATCTGTAGTTGGTGGATTGTGTTTGATTTTCGCTTTGATTCCGGGAGCATTCTTTGATTTCAGCTCTGATGCAGATCAACGTTTACCTGAATGGTTAAGAGAATCAATAATGGCAGACAGACAAAGCCTTTTACGCATGGATGCTTTACGTTCATTAGTATTAATCTTAGCAACAGCAGGATTAATCTGGGCTTACCAATTAGGGAAATTAAAGAAAGAAATATTAATAACTGTTTTAGGTTTATTGGTAGTTGCTGATTTATGGAGCGTTGACAAACGTTATTTAAATGATGGTGATTTTGAAAAGAAAAAAGCTGAAGCTGCTGTTCAAAAATCTCCGGTTGATGAACAAATTTTAGCTGATCCTGATCCTCATTACAGAGTGTATAACAATACTACTGATTTTGATAAAGATGCATTAACTGCTTACTACCACAAATCGATTGGTGGATACCATGGTGCTAAAATGCGTAGGTTCCAGGAATTAATTGAATGGCAATTAGGTCGCCAGAATATGGAAGCTTACAATATGTTAAATGTAAAATACTTTATTGTTGGTGATTCAACCGGCCGTCAGTTTGCTCAAAGAAATCCTTATAACAATGGGAATGCCTGGTTTGTAAATGAAATCAAATGGGTAGCAAATGCCGATGAAGAAATCAATGCATTAACCGGATTCCAAAGTAAAAATACTGCGGTAATTGACAAAAAATTTGAAGCAACTTTAAAAGGATTTACTTTTAGCAAAGACAGTCTTTCAACTATCATTTTAACCAAATACCAGCCAAACAAATTGGTATATGAAAGTAATACAACCGGTCCACAATTGGCAGTATTCTCAGAAGTTTACTATGATAAAGGCTGGAATGCTTATATCGATGGTAAACTGGTTGACCATGTAAGAGCAGATTATACTTTGAGAGCATTACCAATTCCTACTGGAAAACACAATATCGAATTTAAGTTCGAACCAAGTATTGTTGCTACCGGTGAAAGAATTGCTTATGCTTCATCAGGATTATTGTATGGAGCATTGATAGTTGCATTAGCACTTGGCTTCATGAAAAAGAAAAAAGAAGAAAACGCTTAGTACAAATTGAACTATAAAAAATCCCCTTTGTGATGATTCGCAAAGGGGATTTTTTGTTTGATAGAATCTTTTACTATCCTAACTTATAAATGAGTTATTTAATTTACAATCCCCTACTCTTAAAAGCAGCCATTCCCGGAACCACTTTATTTTGGAAATCAAATAAAGCCTGATTTTCCCATGTAGAGCCATTTTTAGATTGAGGGCCATCAAATGCCACCCATTCTGCTCCCCAATAACAAAAACCTTTTTTATGGTCACCTGCTTGGCTAATATCTGCTATATAGTTTAGAAAATCTTTTTGACCATTTAGTGTTGGTGGATATCCAGCAACCAATTGCGAACTATCACCAACCACATTGTTTGTCCAATCATTCCAACCAAAGGTAAAAGGATAAGCTGTTTCTGCTATCATAACGGGCTTATTTAACAAAGCATAAAGTTGATCCATGATTAAACCTGCAGTATCAGGACTTTTTCCATGCCAGATTGGATAATAAGAAAGTCCAACCCAATCAAAATCAACTGACTTCTGTTTTAAGATATTAAAAAAGTATCCGGCATCACGAGTACCTGCATAATGAACAATTCTAAATGCATTTGGATCCACCTCTTTGATAGCTAAATTAACTGCATTCAACAATTCGAAAAAGTTATTTCCATTATCGAAACGGGCAATTTCCCAGCAGAATCCACTATTGATTTCATTCCCTGCCTGAACCAAATCGGGTTTAATTTCACGCAT
>JBMLOK010000142.1:0-1716 GCA_049243005.1 Bacteroidia bacterium
TTAAAATCAGCCAATATGTTGAAGTAAAATGTAAAAAATGTGGAATGAAAGAAAATGTGCTTTTTTTGTCCCAAAAAATGTATAAATTTGGGACGAAAATTTGATGAGAAATGAGGATTGTCGTAGAAAATAGAATATTGAATAAAATTGAGTCTGGTAGAAAAGGTCGTATTTATTTCATAGAAGATTTTGAAAACTATGGAAATCCTGAATCTGTTAAAAAATCGCTCTTTAGGTTATGCCAAAAAGGAGTTTTGTATAGAGTGGGTCATGGTATTTATTGTTACCCTAAAGTTGATAAATTATTTGGAATTGTTCCTCCCAATCCAGATGAAATTGCATTTGCAATTGCAAAAAAAGATAAATTGAAATTAGCTATCCCAGGAGTAGTTGCTTTAAATCGTTTAGGCTTGTCAACCCAAGTACCCATGCGGATTGTGTACCTTACAGATGGTTCTTCACGTAAAATTAAATTAGGCAAACAAAGCATCGTTTTTAAAAGAACTAATCCTAAAAATTTACTTGCAAAAGGTCCAATCAGTGGAATGTTAATTCAAGCCTTAAAAGTTATAGGTAAGGAATCAATTGATAAAAAAATTGAAAAAAAAATAAATGAAATTTTATTGAAAGAACGGAGAGAAAATATATTGCATGACTTAAAACTTGCACCGTCTTGGATAAAACAACTATTTATGAATCAACTCAACCAGGAAAGTCTTGGTTGAGTTTATCAATTGAACAAAAGAAAAGTTTAATTGCTCAAGTATCAAAAATTAACGGTTTACCTTTTGTAGCCATAGAAAAAGATTGGTGGGTTTGTCAATGTTTAAAAGCATTGTTTTCTTCATCTATTAAAGATTACTTAGTTTTTAAAGGTGGAACATCACTCAGTAAATCATGGTCTGTAATTGAAAGATTTTCGGAGGATATTGATATTTCAATAGATAGAAGGTTTTTTGATTTTGAGGGTGAACTAAGTAAATCTCAAATAAGGAGTTTAAGAAGGAAATCATTTCAATTTATTTCGACAAATTTATTAAATGAGCTAAACGAAATCTTTAGTAAAATGGGTTTCTCTCATCTAATTGATCTTAAAAGCGCGTTTGTTGTTGAATCGGATAAAGATCCACATATTTTGGAATTGTATTACCAATCTATCTATGATTCAAATGAATATTTGCACCAGAAAGTTATTATTGAAATAGGCTCAAGGTCATTAAAGGAACCTTATGAAAATAGAATCATATGCTCTGAGATTTCTAAGAAATTAAACCTATTTAATTCACATGAAGATTCTTTTCTTGTTCCTAGTGTACACCCAATTAGAACTTTTTGGGAGAAGGTGTTTTTATTACATGAAGAATTTTCACTTCCTATAAATAAAATTCGAGTAGAACGCTTATCTCGGCATCTTTATGATTTAGATAAATTAGCAAACTCAATTTTTTTTGAAATGGCTTTAAATCAAATCGACCTATTTAATCATATAGCTAAACATCGTTCAATGTTTTACCGAATAAGTGGAGTTGATTATACTAAACATCTTCCTTCATTAATTACCATTTTGCCACCAGAATCACTCAAATCAGAATATGAAAAAGATTATAATTTAATGCAAGAATTTATGATTTATGGTACAAGTTTAAGTTTTGTTAAACTATTAGAAAGTATAGAGAAAATACAAAATCGCATCAACCACATGGTTTTTTAGAATAA
>JBMLOK010000143.1:0-4403 GCA_049243005.1 Bacteroidia bacterium
GCTGAATGAATATGTGAACTTTCTTGTCGGGACTTATTAATACTACTGTCCTTAAATTGAAATATATATTTAGAATCATTTAAACTCCCATCTTCATTTATTTCAAATAAAGAAACTGAACCACCAGTATAATTCGCATTCACAAGGTATTTCCCTGATTGGTGGATGTCTAAATAAACCGGATTTGCTCCACCACTTGCTTTCTGGTTTATTGGTTCTATTTCACCTTTAAAACTATCAATTTTAAACGAACTAATACTTCCTTCAAATGGAGTTCTTGTTTCAGTACAAGCATATAAATATTTACCATTTGGTGAAATTGATAAGTAGGAAGGGTTGATAATTTGATCACCTTGACCTAGCTTTTTTAAAGAGCCATCTCCTTCATCAAATTCATAAATAAATATTCCATTTGCAGGAACTTCATTTGTATAGGTGCCTATAAAAAGAAGTGTTTTTGTTTGGGATTGTGAATGCAATAGTTGAGAGATTGTTGTAAGCAATAGAAAATTCAGAACTCTTTTGAACATGTTTTTTTTTAACCAATATAAATCATTTCATGTTTTAATGAATGCTTCTTAAAAATTTCATCTGCCAGATTCATGAAATTAAATAATTACTTGAAGTGTTAATCTTCCTTAACCCTGATTTTTGCAGGTATTTTTATTTAGCTTAGTGTTAAAAATACACCTTGAATTGTATTTAATAAAATGAATTCAAATACCTGATAATATGATATTTGTGGTTATTTCATGTTGTTTTTAGAATAGTATATGTAATTAGCGAAAATTCGCTTGTTTAATAAATTTCGCTGAATTAGGTTTGAATCACTATAACAGATAGGATGAACCAATAAATTACCAGGATTTGAAAAAAACATCATTTTGGATTTTATAAAAAAGTAAAATTTTAAATGGATGTTTAATCTAAAGTGTAAACAAAAATTGAAAAACTAAAATCATTCAAACCTATATAAGTTCATAAGCCCGATTTCAATTTGGGCTTTTATACCACAATCACATGATATCCCAAACAAAATCTTACGAAAGCAATAAAGCTGTTCGTTTTACAAAGGAAATTTCAGATAGCTATAGAGAAATTCTTAGTGATGAAGCAATTGAGTTTGTAGTGCACCTACATAAAATTTTCAATGAGCGAAGAAAGGAATTGTTGAATAAAAGAACCCTTCGTCAACTGGATATTGATAATGGAAATTTTCCTGATTTTTTAGCTGATACCAAATCCTTCCGAGATGCTGATTGGCAGGTTGCTCCTATTCCTGCAGACCTTCAAGATAGGAGAGTTGAGATAACAGGTCCGGTTGATAGGCGAATGGTCATTAATGCTTTGAACTCAGGTGCAAAGGTGTTTATGGCAGATTTTGAAGATGCCAATTCTCCTACATGGGATAATAATCTATCAGGACAAATCAATTTAAGAGATGCAATTAGAAGACAGATAGATTTTGTTGCAGAGAATGGTAAGTCTTATGCATTATCAAATAATCCTGCTGTATTAAAAGTAAGACCCAGAGGCTGGCATTTATTAGAAAAACATATGTTAGTTGATGGAGAACAAGTATCAGGTTCTTTATTTGATTTTGGATTGTTCTTCTTTCACAATGCCAAAGAATTATTAAGTAGAGGTTCAGGTCCCTATTTTTATCTTCCTAAATTAGAAAGTCATTTAGAAGCACGTTTATGGAATGATGTATTCGTTGAAGCTCAGCAATATTTAGGTATTCCCAATGGAAGTATCAAAGCAACAGTTTTAATTGAAACCATTCTTGCTGCTTTTGAAATGGATGAAATTATTTATGAACTCAAAGATCATATGGCAGGATTAAATGCCGGCAGATGGGATTATATTTTTTCAATCATCAAAAAATTCAAAAATCATTCTGATTGTATTTTACCCGATCGTTCCATAGTTACTATGAGTTCTTCATTTATGAGAGCTTATGCTAAACTATTGGTAAAAACTTGTCATAATCGAGGTGCACATGCTATGGGAGGAATGTCTGCTTTTATACCAAGCAGAAAAGATGAACTTGTAAATAAAATGGCCTTCGAAAAAGTTCAGGCAGATAAAGAACTGGAAGCTTCAACCGGCTTCGATGGTACATGGGTTGCTCATCCTGACTTAGTACCAATTGCTATAACTGCATTTAATCAGGCATTAGGCTTAAATCCTCATCAAAAATACCGATTATATGAAGAATACCATGTTGAAGCAAAAGACTTATTGGGCTTTCAATCACCAAATCCAATCATTTCTGAAGCAGGTATCAGGATGAATATCAATGTAGCCATTTTATACATTAACTCTTGGTTGGATGGAGTAGGGGCAGCAGCCATTCATAACCTCATGGAAGATGCCGCAACAGCTGAAATATCAAGAGCCCAGGTTTGGCAATGGTTAAAACATGGTGCTAAAACTTCAGATGGTGAACCAATTACTTTTAGTCGATACCAAAATATTCTTAATGAAGAAATTGAGGTTTTGAAAACTGAATTAGGTTCTGCTTTTGAAAAAGAAAATTGTCAAAAAGCCATTTCTATGTTCGATGCATTTGTCAAACAATCTGAGTTTGATGAGTTCCTAACTTTAAATGCCTATACACAAATAGACTAATATCAAATTATAAATATCAACCCAAATAAAGTAATAGAAAATCTATCGCTAACGGACACCTCTTTCCCAAATTTTAAAAATATAAAATCAAATTAACATGGCAACTCAACAAGAAAAAATCAATGCCCTCATTGCTGATTGGGCTTCAAATCCACGCTGGAATGGTGTAGAACGTCCTTACACCGCCGAAGAAGTTATTAAACTTGCGGGTTCTTACAAAATCGAATATTCTTTGGCTCAAATGGGAGCAGAAAGATTATGGAAACTTTTACATGAAGACCATTGGGTAGCAGGTCTTGGTGCCTTAACCGGAAACCAAGCTGTACAAGAAGTTCAGGCAGGAATGAAAGCTATTTATTTATCGGGCTGGCAAGTGGCTGCAGATGCAAATCTGGCTTCAAGTATGTATCCCGACCAAAGTTTGTATCCTGCAGATTCAGTACCTGCTGTTGTGAAAAGAATCAACAATGCTTTATTAAGAGCAGATCAGATTGCTAATTTAAGTGGTGATGTTGACAGGCATTGGTTGGTTCCAATTGTAGCAGATGCAGAAGCAGGATTTGGTGGTAACCTGAATGCATTTGAATTAATGAAATGGATGATTGAAGCAGGAGCAGCAGGTGTTCATTTCGAAGACCAATTGTCATCAGCAAAAAAATGCGGTCATCTTGGAGGTAAAGTATTGGTGCCAACACAAGAAGCCATCAACAAGCTTATTGCTGCTCGATTGGCAACAGATGTTTTGGGTACTTCAACTTTAGTTATTGCACGTACAGATGCTGAAGCTGCAAATTTAATTACCTCTGATATTGATGAACGTGATATGAAATTTGTTCAATATGAAAAAGGGCGCACTGCTGAAGGTTTTTATTATGTGAAAAATGGCTTGGAACAAGGCATTGATAGAGGCTTGAGTTATGCTCCTTACGCTGATTTAATCTGGATGGAAACAGGTAATCCTGATATTGGAATGGCAAGAGAATTTGCTCAAGCAATTCATGCTAAATACCCGGGAAAAATGTTGGCTTATAATTGCTCTCCTTCATTTAACTGGGCAAAATTTATGGATGAAAAACAGATGTTAACTTTCCGCGAAGAACTGGCTGATTTAGGTTATAAATTCCAGTTCATAACTCTTGCTGGATTCCATGCTCTAAATACTTCCATGTTTGAATTGTCTTCAAATTATGTTGAAAGAGGAATGGCAGGATTTTCTGAATTGCAACAAAGAGAATTTGCGTTACAAGCAAAAGGATTTAAAGCCATCAAACACCAAGCTTTTGTTGGAACTGGATATTTCGATGCAGTGCAAAATACTGTGACTAGCGGAATGGCATCAACAGGGGCTTTAAAAGGTTCAACTGAAGAGGAACAATTCCACTAAAAATCTTGAAGGATTTTACAAATTAGGTATTTGGTTTTGGTTAAAGCTCTGTAGTAAATCCTTCATTTTAATGAAAAACAAAAAGCCCCGAATTTCGGGGCTTTTTGTTTGTTTTAGATTATAAAATTTACAAATTTAATAGTCCTTTTAATGAACTCTTCAAATCTGTTGCGTCTTTGCCTAATAAAGTTTTTAAGTCAGAATGAATTTCATTGAAGTCATTGTTTTTAATTCCAGCAGCAAATAAAGACGACATTGAAATGATATGCTCAGGTAATCCGAATTGTTTTAACATATTTTCAAAGTCAGCAGGCTCAGGACTAATATAATTAATGCTTTTACCACTTAACTCACTAAGTATTGATGCAATATCTCCAAATGAATA
>JBMLOK010000144.1:0-1033 GCA_049243005.1 Bacteroidia bacterium
CCCGCCGGATTAGGCAAAGCAATCATCATATACTCTCTTCTTGGCCAAATATGAAGTGCATTTTTCTCCATCATAAATTTACCGGCTTCTCCCGCTGGGATTACCAATTCTTTATAACCAACATGTAAATACGATTGAGAGTAATTAAATCTGTCTGTAATTTGAAGTTTACCTCTTGTTGCAGCAAATGCACCATCGGTACCCATGATTCTATCGGCTTTGAAAGTTTGATGTGAACCATCTTCCATTTCAAAAGTAGCAGTTGCAGTTTCCAAATCAGTATCGATACATCTTGCATTAAAATACATGGTGATATTTTCATAAGCAGATGCCAATTCAATCAGTTTCAAATTCAATCTTCCTCTTGAAACCGAATTGATTGCCTGACCTTCTTTTCCATAAGCATGGTACGACAATTCACTTTCAGTACTGTGCATCATTCGGCCATACATTGGAATGGCATCATCCAGAATTTCCTTATCTAAGCCAATTCTTTCCAAGGCTCTTAATCCGCGTGTAGACAAAGCCAGATTGATTGATTTACCTGCATAAATTTTATTGGAGCGCATATCAGGTCTGCGTTCGAATAAATTCACCTGAAAACCACGTTTTGCCATATAAATGGCCAATAAAGAACCGGATAATCCTCCGCCTATAATGCTAATTGTATCTTTCATTCGAAACAAACATAATTAATTTTGGTACTCACCTAAAATGATAGAAGTCAAACTTTCACTTATTTGTTTTCGAAAAACTGTTTTAATGCAACACCAATTCTGTAAACGTCTTCAAATGTGTTATATAAAGGTATCGGACTCATTCTTATGACATTTGGTTCGCGCCAATCAGGTAAAATTCCATTTGATTCTAAATAATCGAATAATTTCTTACCATCTTCTTTTACAATTATCGATAATTGGCAACCTCTATCAGCCGCTGTTTCAGGTGTAATGACATTTAAGTGCTCTTTAAAATCAGCCAAAATAAAATATAAATAGCCAGTTAGTAGTTCACTTTTCTTTCTTAGGTTTTC
>JBMLOK010000145.1:0-16082 GCA_049243005.1 Bacteroidia bacterium
ATATGTTCCCAAAATTAGAAGGGGAAATTGGTCCAAGAATGACTTTTCGTGGTAAGGAAATGTTGAACTGGAGTTTGAATAACTACCTGGGTTTGGCAAATCATCCTGAAGTAAGAAAAGCTGATACAGAAGCTACTGAAAAATTTGGATTGGCTTACCCAATGGGAGCCAGAATGATGAGTGGAAATAGTGTTTACCACGAACAATTAGATAGAGAATTAGCTGCATTTGAATCTAAAGAAGATGCAGTTTTATTAAATTATGGCTACCAGGGAATGGTTTCTGCTATTGATGCATTGGTTGATAGACATGATGTAATAGTTTATGATGCAGAATCTCATGCTTGTATTGTTGATGGTGTTAGATTACACATGGGTAAACGTTTTGTTTACGAGCACAACAACATGGAAAGTCTTGAAAAACAATTACAACGTGCAACTAAACTTACTGAAGAATCTGGTGGTGCTATTTTGGTAATTACCGAAGGTGTATTTGGTATGACAGGTGCACAAGGTCGTTTAGCTGATATCGTTGCATTAAAATCAAAATATTCATTCAGATTATTTGTTGATGATGCACATGGATTTGGTACATTAGGTAAAACAGGAGCCGGTACTGGTGAAGAGCAAAATTGCCAGGATGGAATTGATGTTTACTTTGGAACTTTTGCAAAATCAATGGCTTTAATTGGTGGTTTTATTGCTGCTGATAAACAAGTTGTAAAGTTTTTACGTTACAATTTGCGTTCTCAGATTTATGCAAAATCAGTTCCAATGCCAATAGTTTGGGGTGCTTTAAAAAGATTGGAATTAATTAGAAACCATCCTGAACTAAAAGACAATTTGTGGAAAATTGTAGATGCATTACAAAAAGGATTAAAAGATGTTGGTTTTGATTTAGGTAGAACCAATTCTTGTGTAACTCCTGTTATGATGCACGGAACAGTAGGAGAGTCGACAGCAGTAGTTCATGATTTGAGAGAAAATTATGGTATTTTCTGTTCTGTGGTTGTTTATCCTGTTATTCCTAAAGGAATGATTTTATTAAGATTAATTCCTACTGCAGTTCACACTTTAGAGAATGTTGAAGAAACAATTAAGGCCTTTGTTGAAATCAGAGAGAAATTGGCAACTGGTGCTTACAGTGAAGTAGGAAGAATAGTTTCTATGGCTGAAAACGCTTAGTAATATTCTTAAGATATTTTAAGGAAATTCTTTTTTTACTTTTGAAAACAGGATTGCTTAAAATTCACTTGCTTGCTGTAGATACTTTGTTATTTTGCAAGAGTAAAATTTGGCACTAGAATTGTAACATAAGAAATATGCATAAAATAAAATTAGTAGTATTAGCCTTGGTAACTATCATGGCTACTTCCATGAAATCATCCGAAGAAATTAAGTGGATGGATTTTAATCAAGGTTATGAATTAGCCAAGAAAAAGAATAAAATCATGTTGGTTGATGTGTATACCGAGTGGTGTGGCTGGTGCAAACGCATGGACAGAGATGCTTATGCAAAACCTGAAATTGCAGAATTAGTAGGTAAAGATTTTATTGCCATTAAATTCAATCCTGAAATTGAAGGTGTTACTTATACTTTTGAAGGCAAATCATATACAGGTCCACAACTTGCTCAAGTAATTAGCAACAATCAAATCAATGGTTATCCAACAACCATTTTTATGAATCCAAAAGCTAAAACTTCTGAAATTATGGTTGGATATAAAAATGCAGAACAATTAAAACCAATTTTGGTAGACATAGTTGGCAAATTGAAATCTAAAAAGTAATTTTAATAACGAATAAAAAAGGGCTTGTATTATTTGATGCAAGCCCTTTTTTTATGAAATTTTCTAATCTTCTAAATCATATTGTTTAATTTTCCTGTACAAGGTTCTTTCTGAGATGCCTAATTCCTGTGCAGCTTTCTTGCGTTTTCCATGGTGCTTTTTAAGCGATTTGCTTATCAACTCTATCTCTTTTTGCTCCAATGATAATGATTCAGGTTCAGGATTTGATTCTGTTATATCGATATAATCATTCGTATGAACATGATTTGGATGCGTTATTTGAACTACAGGTTGTGTTACAGGTAATGTTTGGTTATAATCAGGTGCTGTATAAACCGGAGTATTGATATTGTTATGATTTACCGGTTGTTTGAATATTTCCGTATTGTTCAAATTTCCCTGCATCATATCATAAACCACCGCTTTTAAGTCGGAAAGATCTTTTCTTAAATCCAACAAAAACTTATACATAATATCGCGTTCACTCAATTGCATTTCTGCAGCAGAGTTTCCAATAATCATTGGTAATCCCGATTTTTCCGGAGGTAAAATTCTTTGTAATTCAACTCCACTAACAATTTTGTCTTCGTCTAAAACCGATAATTGTTCAGCAATATTTTTTAATTGTCTGATATTTCCCGGCCACCTGAAGTTGATCATCATTTGTAAAGCTTCAGGCTCTAAAACCACTGGTTTCGAACGGTATTTTTCTGCAAAATCAGCCGAGAATTTTCTGAATAACAAACCAATATCTTCTCTTCTTTCTCTCAAAGGTGGAACTTTAATTGGAACAGTTGAAAGCCTGTAATACAAATCTTCTCTAAATCTTCCGGTTTGAGAAAGGTCTAATAAATCTTTATTGGTTGCGGCAATAATTCTTACATCAGTTTTTTGAACTTTACTTGAACCTACTTTTAAAAATTCACCACTTTCCAGCATCCTTAATAACCTTGCTTGTGTTTCTAATGGAAGTTCTCCAACTTCATCTAAAAAAATGGTTCCTGTATTTACTGTTTCAAAATAGCCTTTACGTGTATCATGTGCTCCGGTAAACGAACCTTTTTCATGTCCAAATAATTCTGAATCTATTGTGCCTTCTGGTATTGCACCACAGTTAACAGCTATAAATGGTCCATGTTTACGGTGACTCAAAGCATGTATAATTTTCGAAAATGCTTCTTTACCAACACCACTTTCTCCGTTAATTAATACGGTTATATCAGTTCCTGAAACTTTAACTGCTGTTTCAAGTGCTATGTTTAACAAGGGAGAATTTCCTATAATTTCAAAGCGCTGTTTAATATCTTGAATATTCATTTTTATCTTCAATTAATCGTTTTTCTGTGACTACCTCATAGCCAAAAATGCTGGTAGAAACTGTAAATTTAAATTTGGGGTTTTCGGGGAAATGTTCCGGGTCTATGTCTTCAACAAATAATGTTCTTGCTTCTGGGTAATCGTTTAAAAATCCATCAGTAAAATAATAGGTGAAGCTATGTACACGTGTGCCTCCACTTTTAGTCCTTTTGCTTATGGTATCTCTTCCTTCAATGATATGCTCTGAAATAATCGGGTTGAAATTTAAATACAAACTGCTCCAAAATAATAAAAACAAAATGGATGGTCCGAATCCTAAAAAGCAATTAAATATCAACCAGAATTCAGATTTAAATAATCCTCTTCCTATGAAAAATTTTCGACCAAAAACATAAATCAACAAACTACTAATAATAGTGATTATTATAAGCTGATTGAAAGTTAACAATAAATGTGGCCTTATATAATAAATGAAAAAAACAGGGACTAGAATTATATTGAATAATGGCAAATTATGGGTCCAGTGTGAGGTATAATAAGAATAAACTTTTTTTATTTTCTCAGGGATTGGACTAATATTTTTTTTGTTTCTGTATTTGGTTTTATCAAGTTCATAATCCATGTCAAAGGCCATTGGATCTTGGTTATACAGAATACATAATCGGGTATAAGTATCAGGTAAAGTTTTAGAAAGTTCAATTGGATTATCAAAAAATAATTCAGTTAAAATTGGAAACAATGAATCGAAATCCTGATTTTTTATAGAGCTTCTATTGTTGTTATAAAAGCTAAGAAATTTGTTTTTTTCTAATTCTGAAAATACAATTTCAGCAGCTGTTTTATAGTAACCAACAAAAATATCATCAATTGAATCGCCGTTTTTTAAAGCCTGAACCATTGCTTGTGAAATATGGTAATAACCTAAATTGTCACCATCGTTAACTTTTAAGTGTGATTCAGAAAAATGATACCATGAAAGAGCAATTATTTTAGTGTGAAAAGTTTGGCCTGTTTTTGATTTATTTCCGCTAGCTCCTGTAAACTCTTTTTCGTAAAGATAAATCGTATCAAAATCACCAATAAAATAATTTTCTAATCCGAATGTTAGTTGCGTAAAGTAGGAGAGTACAATAAGTTTGATTTCCGGACTAACATCCATGTCTTTGCCATATACATTAATCTCTTTGCTAAGCACAACTGTTCTTTCAAGGAATTTTGTTCGGCCCGACTCCGACAATTCCCTGAAATAAAGATTAAACTTTTCTAATAACTGATATGACTTTTCGTAATCCAAATTAAAATTTTACTTCTTCAACTACCTTGCCAATTAAGCTGGTTTGAGTTACCCTTTCAATCAAAACTTTAACGTATTGTCCCTTTTGGTAATGTTCTCTTGGGAAAATTACTACCTGACTTTTATCGTTTCTGCCTCTTAAATCATCTTCCGATCTTTTTGAAAAACCTTCAATTAAAACGATATGAGTTTTGCCAATTTCTAACTGGTTTAGTTCAATGCTGTTTTTACTTTGAATGGCAATAATTTCAGAAAGACGTCTGTGTTTTACATCAACCGGAACATCATCTGCATACCTGCGCGCTGCAAGAGTTCCGGGTCTTTCACTGTATTGATACATAAATGCAAAATTGAATTTGGCGTCTTTAAATAATGAAAGTGTATCCTGATGTTCTTCTTCTGTTTCGCTGCAAAATCCTGCTATAATATCTGTTGAGATGCCACAATCCGGAAGTACTTCCCTGATTTTCGCCAGTCTCATTTCTAACCATTCTCTATCATAAGTACGGTTCATTAGTTTTAAAACTCTGCTGTTTCCTGATTGAATAGGGTAATGGATATAATTACAGATATTATCATACTTTTTAATGGTATACAAAACTTCATCTGTAATGTCTTTTGGATGGGAGCTGCTAAATCTAATTCTTAAATCAGGAGCAATTTGTGCTACCTTTTCTAAGAGTTGTGCGAAATTGCAAATCACATTTCCATCGGCATCTTCTTCCCTGTATGAATCAACATTTTGACCCAATAAAGTTACTTCTTTATAACCTGCTTCATACAAATCACGTGCTTCCTTTAAAATCGATTCTGATGCTCTGCTTCTTTCTCTTCCTCTGGTAAATGGAACTACACAAAACGAACACATATTATCGCAACCACGCATAATACTAATGAAGGCTGTAACTCCATTTGAACTCAAACGAACCGGTGTAATTTCTGCATAAGTTTCTTCTCTCGAAAGTAAAACGTTCACTGCTTTTTGACCTTCTTCAACTTGTGCAATCAACTGAGGAATATCTCTATATGCATCTGGTCCAACTACAATATCAATTATCTGTTCTTTTTCCAGAAACTGAGTTTTTAATCGTTCAGCCATACAGCCAAGCACACCAATAATTAAACCCGGATTGCTTCTTTTATAGGGTTTCATTTCTTTAATTCTTCCCCAAACATGCGCTTCTGCATTGTCTCTAATCGAACAAGTATTCATAAAAACCACATCAGCTTCAGCTAGGTTTTGGGTAGTTTTAAATCCTTTATCACCCATAATGGAAGCAACAACTTCACTATCGGCAAAATTCATTGCACATCCGTAAGTTTCAATGTATAAGTTTCTTATTGCTTTTTCAGGCGCTTTTGCTTCTAAATCTCCGTTCATTTATTGAATTTTTGGATTACAAATATACGGGAAATTGTGACAGAGTGGCAGTAAAATTGTTAATTTTGGCAATATTATTTAAATGGTATTTCGAATCATTGATTTCTTGTTGTTATCAAATTTACTTTTGATTTCATTCTTAATGATTTGATTCTTTTTGCTGATATTGCAACCAAATCAAACATTCGAAAATGAAAGTTCTAATTACCGGCAGTAATGGTTTATTAGGTCAGAAATTAGTCGACCTTTACAAAACAAATTCTTCAGTAGAATTAATAGCTACAGCCAGAGGTGCAGATAGATATCCTGATAAAACAGGTTATACCTATGCTTCATTGGATATCACCCAGAAAAATGAAGTTGATAGCGTTTTGGATTTATATCAACCTGATGTTGTTATCAATACAGCTGCTATGACCAATGTTGATGCATGTGAATCAGAAAGAGAAGCTTGTGATGCATTGAATATCCATGCGGTTGATTTTTTGGTAAATGCATGTAATAGAATCAAAGCGCATTTTGTTCATGTTTCTACTGATTTTATTTTCGATGGAACTCATGGTCCTTTAACAGAAGATGAAAAACCTAGTCCAATAAGTTATTACGGTTTATCTAAAGTTAAGGCTGAAGAAATTGTTCAGGCAAAATCAAACAGCTGGGCAATAGCCAGAACTGTTTTAGTTTATGGGATTGTAAGCGATATGAGTCGTAGTAATATTGTTCTTTGGGCGAAAGGTGCCTTAGAATCTGGTAAATCTATAAATGTAGTTGCTGATCAATTTAGAACCCCAACATTGGCTGAGGATTTAGCTCAAGGTTGTTCATTAATTGCTGCTCAGAAAGCTTCTGGAATTTATAATATCTCAGGGAAGAACTTTATGAGCGTTTACGATTTAGTCGTTCAGGTTGCTGATTTTTGGAACCTGGATAAGAGTTTACTTCACTTATCGAGCAGTGAAGGTATCAAACAACCCGCTAAACGTCCGCCTATTACAGGCTTTAGATTAGACAAGGCGATGAATGTTTTGGGTTATAACCCTAAATCGTTTCAGGAAGGCCTTAAATTGCTCGATGAACAGCTAAAATCAACAAAATCATGAATTATTTAATATTGCTCACAGAGCCCGCAGAACCTGCAAGTTTCACTTTTTGGTTCCTAACTGAAGCCTTTTTTGGTTTGGTTGTTTTTGCTCTTTTGTATTTTTTCATCGTAAAAAATCCAAAAATCAATAAACCACCAACACATGGAGATGAAGACAAAAATTAAAACCTGGATAGAATCCTATTTTTATTTTAACAGATTAGAGCAGCAAGGTATTTACCTGTTGCTCTTTTTTATTTTATTAACCTGGTTAATTAAACTATGGGTCCCGGTATTTTTTAAACCGAAACCAATTGAAGTACATCTTACAATGGCTGAAATCCCAGCAATCACTTACAAAGATTTTGAGAAATCAAACTTTAATACAGTTTACGCAGATTCTACAAAAAAGAAACCTGAACCAAAACCTAAATCGGTAATAGTAGATTTAAACTTGGCCGATAGTTTAGAAATACTTTCATTATACAGAGTTGGTCCGGCTTTAACATCGAAAATACTTCAATACCGGAAAAAGCTGGGTGGTTTTGTGAGTTTGCAGCAGTTAACAGAGATTTATGGGTTTAATGAAGATTTGTTATATGACCTGGATGGAAAAATTACGATAAGTTCAAAATCTGTAGTTAAGTTTAATCTCAACAGCGTAAGTTTTGATGAATTAAAATCGCATCCATATTTCAAATTTGTTTTATCAAAACAGATTGTAAACTATCGTCAAGTTCATGGCCAATTCAAGGAAATCTACGATTTAAAAAACATCAAAACCGTAAATGATTCGATTTTAAATTTGATAAAACCATATGTATTTGTTGATTAGCAAAATTTGCAAAATATCTTCATCGTTTTTTAAGGACTAAGTTGGATATTGCGGAACAAACCGAATACCAATTTTATGAATTTCGACCAAACCGAAAACCAAAGAATGATCGCCCAAATGGTGCGTGATTTCGCTGAAAAAAATGTTCGTCCCTATGTTATGGAATGGGATGAAGCGCAATTCTTTCCAAGAGAAATGTTTCGCGAGATGGGTAAATTAGGCCTATTGGGAGTTTTAGTTCCTGAAGAATATGGAGGCTCCGGATTGGGTTATTTTGAATATGTTACTGCGATTGTAGAATTATCAAAAGTTTGTGGTTCAGTTGGATTAAGTATGGCTGCACATAATTCACTTTGTACGGGTCATATTATGTATTTTGGAAACGATGAACAAAAGAAACGTTGGTTACCAAAACTTGCTACCGGTGAATGGATGGGAGCTTGGGGTTTAACCGAAGCAAATACAGGTAGTGATGCTATGCGTATGCAATGTGTTGCTAAAAAAGATGGCAACCATTGGGTTTTAAATGGCACTAAAAACTGGATTACTCATGGAATCACAGGTGATGTGGCTGTTGTTTTAGCTCGTACAGGAGAATTGTTAGATTCAAATGGTATTACTGCATTTGTAGTTGAAAGAGGAACTCCCGGTTTTAAAGGTGGTAAAAAAGAAAATAAATTAGGAATGCGTGCTTCAGAAACTGCTGAATTGATTTTTGAAGATTGCAGAATTCCTGAAGAAAATGTTTTGGGTGAAGTTGGTGATGGTTTTAAACAAGCCATGAAAATCCTTGATGGAGGTAGAATTTCAATTGCCTCTTTATCTTTAGGAATTGCTAAAGGTGCTTATGAGGCTGCTCTAAAATATTCAAAAGAGCGTCAACAATTTGGTCAACCAATCTCAAATTTCCAGGGCATTTCGTTTAAAATAGCTGATATGGCTACCAGAATTGAAGCTGCTGAACTATTGACTTTACAAGCTGCTGATAGAAAGAATAAAGGTTTAAGTGTTAATAAAGAAGGTGCTTTTGCTAAGTATTATGCAAGTGAAGTAGCAGTTTGGGCATCAACAGAGGCAGTTCAAATTTTTGGAGGATATGGATATACCAAAGATTTCCCTGTAGAAAAATTCTATCGTGATTCTAAATTATGTACAATAGGAGAGGGAACAAGTGAAATTCAAAAATTGGTAATTTCAAGAAGCATATTGAAATAATAAGTTTTTATACTTCGATACAAAAAGAGCGGGCGAACCTTTGGTTCGCCCGCTCTTTTTATTTCTTATTGGTATTCGAATTCAAATAATTCTGCCAGATGAATTTTTAGTTTTTCCTTTACTTCATCCATATCAACTTTTCTACCCAGTTCCCGTTCCATGGAAGTCACATCTTTATCATCAATGCCACATGGAATGATGTTCTTGAAATAGTTTAAATCTGAATTTACATTAAATGCCAATCCGTGCATGGTAACCCATCTGCTGCATCTAACTCCCATCGCGCAAATTTTCCTCGCTTTATCATTATCTGCATCCAGCCAAACTCCGGTATAACCTTCATACCTGCCTGCTACGATTCCATACTCAGCCAGCGTGTTAATTATTGCTTCTTCAAGTGTTCTTAAATACCTATGGATATCAGTGAAAAATTGTTCCAAATCAAAGATTGGGTAAACCACTAACTGGCCGGGCCCATGATAGGTTATGTCTCCACCTCGGTTAATCGGATAAAAAACAGCGTTTGCTTCTTTTAAGCCCTGTTCATCTAGCAATAAATTCGCTACATCTCCACTTTTACCTAAGGTATAAACGTGCGGATGTTCGCAAAATATCAAAGTGTTCTTTAAAACAGTTTTCTTTTCCTCTGCAAATTCTCTTTCCAAAAGTTTGGTATCAACCAGTTCTTTAAAAAGAACTTCTTGTTGGTCCCAAGCCGTTTTGTAATCTATTAAACCCCAGTCGGTTAATTTTACCATTTTGTTCATGGTAAACTATTTGTATATATCTTTAAGTTCAACTGATTTCGAATCTTTTTTGCGCATTTTCATGTTCAATAATTCTATTCCAATTGAAAAGGCCATAGCAAAATAAACATATGCTTTCAGGTTGAATTTTTCAGCCACTTCGTGATTCCAGCCTTCAATTATAAGCATGATTCCTATTACAAGTAAAAATGCTAATGCTAATAATTTAATACTTGGGTGTTTATTAATGAATTCAGCTATATATCCTGAAAAGAATAACATAATAATCATTGAAATAACAACGGCAAGAATCATAACAGGCAAATCCTGAGCTAATCCAACTGCCGTTATGATTGAGTCAAATGAAAATACGATATCAATCAAGATAACTTGAAAAACAACATTCCAGAATTTAGCTTGAATATTCTTACTGTGTTCTTCACCACCATCTTCAAGTAGTTCGAAAATTTCAATTGTACTTTTATACAATAAAAATAAGCCTCCTCCTAATAGAACAATATCTCTAACAGTAATAGGGTGTTCCATAATTGAAAAAACAGGGCTTTGTTGACTATTTACTATATGAGATAAAAAGCTCAAAAGAATAATTCTAATGAAAAGAGCCAGGAATATTCCTAATCGCCTTGCTTTTTGCTGATGTTCTTTAGGAAGTTTACCTGTTACCAATGAAATGAAAATTACGTTGTCGATTCCCAACACGATTTCCATTATAGTTAATGTTACTAAGGAAAGCCAAGCTTCCGGTCTGCTAAATAGTTCTATCATCTTTGGTTTTTTCCGGCTGCAAAAATAAGTAAATTTATTGAGCTTTGTTGTAATGACATATAATCTCTATAAGTTCCTTTATTTCAGATATTTCACTTGCTTTTTTCCAAATAATCTCTTCGTCTTTTTTAAACCAAGTTAGTTGTCGCTTAGCATAATTTCTACTGTGTTGTTTGATTTTATCAAAGGCAAATTCGAGTTTACAATTACCATCGAAATAATCAAATAACTCTTGGTAACCTACAGTTTGTAATGCGTTTAAGTGTTTGATAGGATATAATTCTCTGGCTTCTTTTTCCAAACCATTTTCTCGCATCATATCAACCCTTAAATTAATTCTTTGGTATAATTCTTCTCTTGGCCAGTCAATTCCAATTTTTATTGTTTCAAATCCACGTGTTTTTTTTACATTTCCTAGTTCAACTCCTTGTATGCTCATTTCAATTGCTCTCATGAGTCTTTGAGGATTTTGTTGGTCAATCAGTTCCCATTTTTTAGGATTGAGATTCTTAAGTTCATTTTGTAAAAACTCAATTCCATTTTTGGCATAATCCAACTCTAATCTTGCTCTTAATTCTAAATTTGCTTTTGGCATTTCATCCAATCCATCAACCAATGCTTTAACAAATAATCCGGACCCCCCGGTTGCAATAACTATATCCTTTTCTTTAAATAACTCATCAAGCTTTTTTATTGAATCTCTTTCAAAATCACCTGCCGAATAATATTGCTCAGGTTCAAGAAAATCTATAAAATGATGTTTGGCTAAACTTAATTCCAATGAATTTGGCTTGGCAGTTCCAATATCCATTCTTTTATAAAACTGCCTTGAATCAGTTGAAATTATTTCCGTTTTAAAGTGCTGTGCCAGCTCTATTGATAATGCAGTTTTTCCTGAAGCTGTTGGGCCAAGAATTAAAACAAGGTATTTTTTATTGTCAGGCATTTTCACAAATATGAGGCAAAAAAAAAGAGTTGCAATTTCTTGCAACTCTTTTTTAGTAATCTAATTGTTTTTATTGACCAGCAACTGCAAAGAATGCTCTTCCAATTACCTTGTTTCCATTAGTTAGAATAACATGGTATTTACCTGCATCTAAATTTAAGTTTCTAAATTCAATGCTGTTCTCGTTTCTTAAATCATGTGATTTGTTATAAACTGATCTACCTAACATATCAACGATAACTACATCAACATCTTTGTAATTAACCATATCTGCTACACTAATTGTGAAACTTCCAGTATTAGGATTTGGATACAAATTAATATTGAAACTATTAGCAGTTACAGAAGAAACTCCTGTCACATCAGCACCTGCAGCTTTTACTTCACCATCTTTGCTGATTTCAGTTGGTAGGTCGTCCATGGTAACCACAGATAAGCCTGTACAAGGTAAAGCCACAACTGTTACATTCATTGTTGCACTTCCTGTGCAACCTGCCATTGAAATAGCATTTAAAGTAACTGTATAGGTTCCTGGTGCTGCATAAGTTTTACCATAATGGAAAGTTGAAGTTGAAGATGTTCCGTCACCAAAATCCCATGTATATCCATTATTTACCCAACCCCATCCAATAAAATAAGTAGAGTTTGAGAAGTCAAATCTGTTTGAACTAATACACTGTGTTGCAAGTGGAGTTGTAAACTGCACAATTGGACCACTATGTCCTACAGCAGCATGAATATTTTCTGTATAAACTGTTGAACAAACACCATCATTTACAGTTAATGAAACCAAATAAGTTCCAGGATAATTGTATCTAACTGTTGGTGACGCTACTATTGAAGTATCACCATTTCCAAAATCCCATCTGTATGTAGGTACGCCTGTTGATACACTTGAGGTGTTCATGAATGAATGAGTATTTGTGCAAGAAGTTTCAACTGCACCATGTGAGAACGATGCTATTGGAGCTTGAGTTGCAGCTACAGCTGTTATGCTTCTTGTGCTTGAAATGCTACATCCTGTAGAATTTGTTGCTGTTAATGTTACAGTTTTTGCTCCTGAACTAGCATATGCTTTTACCGGTGTTGCAAGTGTAGAACTTGTTCCATCTCCAAAATCCCAGCTATAAGTTAAATCACCATAATCAACACTTGAATTATTTACAAATACAATGTTGTTGGCACATGTTCCAATTGAATCAGAAAAACTAACTGTTGGTGATGAACCAACTTCTACTGTTTGTGTATTTGTTGAAATACAACCTTGGTTATTTACGGTTAATGTCACATCATAACTTCCAACACTTGCATAAGTAATACTTGGATTTGTAGAAGTTGATGTTGTGTTATCTCCAAAATTCCATTCATAAGTAATTCCTGCACCAGAACTTGAAGTATTTGTGAAACTTACAGTTCTGCTACAAGCAGTATATGATGGAGTGAAAGATGCTGTAGGAGCTGTTCCTACATATAATATTCTGCTATAAGATGATGAACATCCAACTGAATTTACAACTGTCAGTGTAATTGTTTTGTAACCTGTTGTAGCATAAGTTTTACCATAAACAAATGTATTGGTTGATGTTGTTCCATCACCAAAATCCCAAATTGAAGTTGGAATCCATCCTGGTCCTACGTGTGAAGAGGTGTTTAAGAAGCTAAATTGTGCTCCGGCACCACATTGACCAGTATTCTCGATTGTAAAACCTGCTAAAGGACCGTTTGCTACACTTGTTACAACTAAACTTGAACTTGTTACAGATTGACATCCAGAACCATTAAATGCTGTTAAAGTAATTGTATAGGTTCCTGTTGCTCCAAAACCTTTTGTTGGATTTGCAACATTTGATGTGCTTCCATCACCAAAATCCCATAAGTAACTGGTAGCGCCTGTTGAAGTGTTTGTAAAGTTATATCCTGCTGCACATCCACCTGCTGTTGAATTAGTAAATGAGGCTGTTGGTCCGCTTGTTGCTGGTGTATTAACAACTACACTTTGACTAACTGTTGTTGAACAACCTACAGAGGTAATTGCAGTTAATTCAACTTGATAAGTTCCTCCTGTTGAGAAACTATGACTAGGATTGATTGAAGTTGAATTTGCTCCACCATCATCAAAATTCCAGAAATAAGTAAATGGTCCTGTTCCTGATGTTGTATTTGCAAAACTTAATAATGTATTACAGCTTTGTTGAGTTCCAACTGTAAATGTAGGTGTAACATCTCTGTTTAATGTGAATGATTTAATTTCATTGCTTACACATGCACCTTCTGATGCTCTGAAAATAATAAAATGTGAACCATTTGTTAAACCACTTAATACCACTGGGAATGAAGTGATTGTTTGGAAAGCACCACTATCTATTGAATACTGATAAGTTGTTGAAACAGTTGAATTTAATGATGTATTAGCTAAACTTACTGTATTTACGCATAAATCTGCTTGTGTAATTGTGAAATCAGCATCAATTACATTTGAATTAAATGCTGCTGCTGTTACCGATTGAGTAGTTGTTGCTACACATCCTGTTGTTGATACTGCTTCCAATACAACACTTTTACTTCCACTAGTTAAATAATCATGAGTAGGATTTGCTAAAATAGAAGTATCTCCATCTCCAAATCTCCAAATATAACTTGGTGTTCCGCTTGGACTTGTTGATGTATTAGTAAAGCTCATTCTATTGTTGCAATTATCATTTGCAGTTGTAAATGATAAACTAGGAACATTTCCAACAATAACTAATTGGCTATCTAAACTTGCAACTGAACCGCATGAGTTAGAACCATTTATTGTAAGTTTTACATGGTAAGCACCTGGTGCAGCATATGTTACTGATGGATTTGGTAAAGTAGAAGTTGTTCCATTACCAAAATCCCATGAGTATGATGTTGCATGAGCAGAATGATCAGCAAAAGTAACACTGTTAGTACAAGATGCATTATGCGTGTAAGAAGCAGTAGGGGCACTTAAAACATTTACATCCATAAAGGTAGTATCTGTACAACCTGTAGATGCATATGTTATTAAATGAACTCTGTATGTTCCTTCATTTGCATAATTATAATCATTATAGATGGTAGTAATATTAGTATCACCATTACCCCAAGTCCATTTATTTCCATTTACATATGATGGCCAATGGTTAGTCGATGCATTTCTAAAGTTAAATGCATTTCCGTTTAAACATTGTGTAGTTGGGAATGTCATACTAATAATTGCGGTTGGTGCATTTGTAATATGACGGGTAATTGTTGAAGTTGAAACGCAACCTCTATCTGAAGTGGCAGTTACTAAAATAGAACGAATTACGTTAGGATATCCCGGATCTCCCCAAGCCATTAAACTTTCAGCTTTAATAGGGAATTCATGTTTTAAATCGTCTTGTGATGCTGTTGAAACTACAGCGCTGCCATCATTAAAGTTCCAAGTGTAATTTACAATTGATCCTTCATTGATAGTTGACGCATTTGTGAAAATCACTTTGCTTGTACATAATAATTGACCAGCATTTGCAGAAACTCCTCCAGAAATTGTTGAACTTGTTCCTGCAACAATATTTGGACTAGGCCAAACATCTAAATAATTTACTCTGTTAAAACTATCAATACAACCATGAGTAGTGGTTGCTGTTAATGTAACTGTATAATGTCCATCAGCAGAATAGACTTTAGTTGGTGTTGCTCCACTTCCTAATGAACCATTTCTGAAATTCCATGAATAACTGGTTCCTACATTTGGACTTGCATCACTTAATGTTGTTCCATTTGTGAATGTAAAGCTATTGCTGCTTAAACATTGTTGTAAGGCACTAGAAGATGCAAAACTTACAACTGGTTTCGGACGAACAATTACATTTCTGTTTGCGGTATTGGTACAGCCATTGTTGTCAATTAATGTCAAAGTAACAGGATAGGTCCCTTCATCTCCGTAAACATAACTATTGTAAGTTGAATTAGATGCTCCACTTGAAGCTCCAATTCCATCCCCTAAATCCCATGCATAATTTGCAATATTTGTAGTGTTTGAACTTGAAAAGTTGAATGAGTTATTTCCTGCATATCCAACTCCATTAATACATTGATCAGCATCATTTACTCCAATTGTTACAGATGGCAAAGAATTTACCGTCAATGTTTGTGAAGAACTGGTATTTGAACATCCTAAATTATCTGTAACTCTTAATGTATATGAACCTGCTGTTGATGTTGAATACGAACTTGAATTTGTTCCAACCGGAGTAACTCCGAGTAACCAAGCGTAAGTTGTTATGCTACTTCCATCACCTAATGATGAAGCCGAGCCATTAAAACTTGCTGAACTACTTGAGCAAATAATATTATCATTAGGAATAACTGAACTTTCTGTAATACTATATGATGCTGTAGGGTTTTGATATACAGTAACCGTTGTAGAATTATTTACTGAACAACCATTGGCATCTAAAACAGTTAATGTATAAGCTCCATCATTTGCATTTACTACAGAACTGATTGTTGCATCTTCAGTAGAAGCTGTGAATCCATTAGAACCTGCCCAAGTGTATGAAGAAATTGCTCCGTCACCAGCACTTGTAGTTGCGCTTAGGTTGATATTTAAACCTTCACATTTAGGACCATTATTTGAAATAGCTGAAATTGAAGGTTTTTGATGAACAACAACTGTTGTAGAATTATTTATTGAACAACCAT
>JBMLOK010000146.1:0-6685 GCA_049243005.1 Bacteroidia bacterium
TTTCCCCCCGGAACATTTGTTCCCTTTATCCCTGTTTCATATCATCAATTACATTTCTAGTCTTTCTTAACTTTGTAAGCATGGAAACTATTTTTATCAGCATTGTTTTGCTTCATTTGGTGATTGGTTTTGGTTGGCTTATTTATAAACTGGAATTTCAGAAAAAACAAAAAGAATAATATTGTTTTCATGAGATAAAGCATTTAATATTACCTCATGAATGCTGTTGAAATACAAGACTTATACAATAAACAAAAAGCCTATTTTAATACAGGTGCAACTCGATCTTATGAGTTTAGAAGGAAGCAATTGGTTTTATTGAAACAAATCATCAAACAAAACGAACAAGCAATTTTAGATGCTCTTGCTCTTGATATGCACAAACCGGCTTTCGAAGCTTTTTTGTCTGAAATTGGTTTTGTATATGAAGAAATTAACCTGACACTATCTAATTTAAAATCATGGATGAAGCCGAAGTCGGTTGCTACACCGATGGCTTTGCAACTATCTTCCTCTTATATCTACAAAGATCCTCTGGGTTTAACTCTCATTATTGGTCCCTGGAATTATCCATTTCAATTAATTTTTGCTCCTTTAATTGGTGCCATTGCAGGAGGTAACTGCGCCATTGTAAAGCCATCTGAATTTACTGTGCATACAACAAATTTAGTTGCCAAATTAATCAGAGAGAATTTTGATGAAGCTTATATTTCAGTAGTTTTGGGTGATGGACATATTGTTGGTCCACTACTTATAGAAAACCATCATTTTAATTTAATATTCTTTACAGGTAGCACTCAAGTTGGTAAAGAAATCATGCGTTTAGCTGCAAAACAATTAAGTCCTGTTGTGTTGGAATTGGGAGGTAAAAGTCCTGCCATTGTTGCTGAAGATGCAAATATTTCATTGGCTGCAAAACAGTTGGTTTGGGCTAAATTTTTTAATGCTGGTCAAACCTGTGTTTCGCCTGATTATGTGCTTGTTCATCATACAAAAAAAGCAAAACTGATAGATGAAATGATTAGTTATATCAAGGAATTTTATGGAGATAATCCATTAAATTCAAGTGATTATACCCATATAGTCAATCAAAATCGCTTCAATAAATTATTATCATATTTAAAGGATGTTCATATTGTTTATGGAGGTAAATCCAACGAAGTAAATCTTTGTATTGAGCCAACTATTGTAGATGAAATTCCTGCAAATCACGCTTTATTACATGAAGAAATTTTTGGTCCAATTTTTCCTGTATTAACATATCAAACCAAAGAAGAAGTAATTGAAATTGTATCTAAGAATCCTTATCCATTATCTTGTTATATCTTTACTAATGAGTCATCTTTTGAAAAGTACTTATTAGAAAGAATTCAATTCGGTGGAGGGTGTATTAACAATGCTTTGGTTCATCTTGCAAACCCACATTTACCTTTTGGAGGAATAAGTTCAAGTGGAATTGGGAATTACCATGGGCAATATAGTTTTGATGTTTTTACTCATCAAAAATCAATATTAAAAACTAGTAATTTAATTGATCCACCATTAAGGTATCCAATTTATACAGCGGTTAAAATGAAATTAGCTAAGTTGTTGTTTAGGTAAATTTATTAGTTCCCATAAACCATTAAATGTATTGGGTTTTAAGGAATTTTATGATAGAAAACTTATTGAATTAGGAATATTATCATTTGATTCTTAAATATTTAACTTTCATTTTTCATTTTAATTGTTTAATATCGATTGAGTAATGATGTATTCAATATCATCAAAGTTCACCTTCTATTAACCCCCTAAACAATTATTTATGAAAAAAACATTTACTCTGTTTTGTCTTTTTTCGATGCTGTTTTTTGCCGGGATTGAGCTCAAGGCTCAGTTAAATTATCAACCCGGTGGTTTCACTACTTCCTTAGGAACCTACAACGACCTGGGTTCAAATGGATCCATCATTAGTGTAAGTAATACTGATGATGCTTTTTCTTCTGCTTTACCTATTGGCTTTACTTTTAATTTCAATGGGAATTCTTACGATTCATTTGTATTTAGTACCAATGGATTTATTAAATTAGGTGTTGATACTCCTTCACGTCATTTCTTGTTTACAGGTCATGTTCAACCGCCACCAAATGGACCATTTACTGCCACAACATCTCCGACTCCTTTAGCAAAAGATACAAGTATGTTGTTTGCTTTTGGACAAGATTTATTTGCAGGTACCAATGCTGCAGAATTCAGGTATGAAGTTTCTGGTAGTCCGGGTACTCAGGTTTGTACCATTCAATGGAAAAATGTAAAAGATAAACTTCAGGCTACTGTTGGTGGTTTATGGGATACCATTAATTTTCAAATAAAATTGTATGAATCAACCAATGTTATTCAATATGTTTATGGAAAATGGACTAGCACTGTAAGTTTAGCAGCAGCAAGATTTTCAGCCGTAGGTATTGTAGGTAATTCAATGACATTAGCCAACCAAAATTTACATTTGGTTAAAGGTTCAACTGTTGCTTGGTCAGGAGCAGTTGCAAACGTTGGCTTTTATTTGAATAATGCTGTCAATTATCGCAATCCAACCAGCACACCTGCCGGACCTGCACCAGGAATTGGAAGGATTTATACATTTACCCCTTTAACATTGAATGATGCAGCTGTAAGAGCTGTTTATGCACAAGGAAGAGTGGCATTGCCGTTTTACAGACCAGATAGTATTAGAGCCAATATTTTAAATACAGGAATCAATGCCTTGAGTAATGTGGTTGTAAGTTTAGATATTACTGGAGCCAATACCTATTCAACTACAGCAACAATTGCAAGTATACCTGTTAATGGCTCAGCAAACATTGCTTTTCCTCCTCACATGCCCACAAATACCGGTGCTAATTTAATTACAGTTTCAGTTCCAAACGATGATAACAATGCAAACAATGTTAGGACATATAGTTATTCGGTTTCAAATAATCGACATGGTTATACAGATACATTAATTCCTTCAAGTGGCGGAAACGGAACTACAATAGCTCATTTTTGGGGTGCTAAGTATTTTGTTGCTGGTGCAGGACTTGTAACTCAGGTTAGATCACCTTTAGCAGCAAATTCAGATGCTGTTAATGATACTGTTTGTGGTATTGTTATGGATTCATTGGGTGTTATTTTAGCTCGTTCACCTGCTTATATAGTGCAATCTTCTGATTTAGGAACAACACTTGTTTTTAATATGATTGTTCCGGCAACTGTAAGTAATCAATCTATTATTGTTGGAATAGCTGGATGTAATTCAGTTAATAGTCTTAATTATTTTCTTGGAACCTCACAAACAGAAGTACCAATGCGTCCGGATGCTGTGTTTTATTTTATGACGCAAACAACACCGGGTGGTGTAACTAATATGCAGGTTGGAAATACCTATTCTAATCCTGTACTTTGGGGTACAACGCGATTAATGATGGAATGCACAGTTGAACCGCTTCCTCCTGTTGATGTCGGTGTTTCTTTAAGTGGTCCGCGTCAAGGAACTATTTTCCCTTTGAATGTAAGTATTCCTTTAAGAGCAGTTGTTAAGAATTTTGGAACACAAGCCCGAACATCAGGAATACAGGTTTGGTATTCAATTAATGGGGGTGCAGCTGTTGGACCAGTTTCAACAAGTGTTGGAATCAATCCCGGTGATACCACATCAGTTCTTTTTAGTGGATTGCAAGCTATTTCTTTTACAAGTTCAGGCACCAATTCCATTAAGATTTATACTTCATTTCCAGGTGATGGATTAAAAGGTAATGATACTTTAAGTTTTCAATTTACTGTCAGTCCTTCAAATGTTTTACCATATAGAATTTCAACTAATATTTTAAACAACTGGACCAGCTTAAGAAATACACCTGCATTATGGAAACAAAAAACTGCAGTTCAGCCAAATGGTGTAAGTTCAACAACTGTATTATATGCTGATAATATTGTGACGTTTAACAGAGATGCATTAATCATTTCACCACCTATTAGTTTGGCTAATACTACCAATCCTGTATTACATTATCATGTGGCTCATGCACCTAATACTTTTGCTGGAACCGATGATACTTTACAAGTGATGATAAGCACTGATGGTGGTTTATCATTTACAACACTGAGCACAAAATCCGGTCAGTTGTCTACTCCGTCTTTAGGAACTGATACTGCAACCAGTTTTTCTTATACACCGGTTTTTGGAAGTGACTGGAGGTATGAGTGTGTGAATTTAAGTGCTTATGCTGGAAATCCATATGTCTTAATTGGTTTCAGAGATGTAGCCGCGGCAGGAAATGGAGTTTATATTGCTAATGTTTCAGTAAGTAATCCAAGTAATTTTTTAAGTCAAACATTAAGCTCAACCGGTACTGTAACTTTAGGTGATTTATCGATGTATTTTAATGCATTAGGAAGTTCATCAGGTGAATTAACAATAAGCAGATATAATACAGAACCTTTTTCATCTGCGTCACCGGTATTTGCTACCAATACATCTGCATTAACAAATAACTTAAGTATTTTTACTCCGAATAATGTAAGTAAGTCGAATTGGTATGCAATTACTTATTCTGGAGTTGGTACAGCCGTTTCTCCAAATGCAATAGAATTTAATGTTACAATCAATACTACTAATATTCCCGGAATCACATCTCCTGATAGTTTATATGTGATTAGAAGGTCTGGTTATAATGGTTCATGGAATGCCATTTCTTCAAGTTATTCAACTAATTCACTATTTACAACAGGATTTATCAATGGTTTTAATGATTATTCAATTGGAAGCCAAACATCAGTTAACGCTCTTCCGGTAAATTGGTTAAGTGTAAAAGCTGTAAAAACCGAATATGGATATAATGATATTTCATGGGAAACTGCATCAGAAATTAACAATGATTATTTCATAATTCAAGCCTCAATAAATGGAATTGATTTTATTGATTTAAGTAAAGTAGATGCAGGTAAATATCCAAATCAAAAACAATTGTATTCATTTAAAGATGAGATAAATTTTGATTCAGATATCAGTTATTATCGTATTAAGCAGGTTGACTATGATGGTCTGGAATCATTCAGTAAAATTGTAAGATTGGATAATTCAGAATTAAATCAGGATTTGGAAGTAATGATGAGTAATCCTTTTACATCTCATCCTTTAATTTGGGTGAATCAAGCTGAAATAGGCAGAGAGTTAATTGTGAACGTTTACAGCTTAAATGGAGAAAGATTGTTTCAAAAATCATTGAAAACAAATTCAATCAATGAACAGTTTGAGTTTATTGAAATGAATGCTTTAAAATCAGGGATTTACTTTGTAGAAATTGAGCAAAATGGAATTAGTGTTTATAGAGAAAAATTACTAAAGATGAATAATTAAACGATAATTTCTACTTAATAAAATCGGCTGTTTCAAATTTTTGAAACAGCCGATTTTATTTTATGCCAATTCTAATTCATGTTTCACCGAAGCCTTTTTTTCTAATTCACATGTAGCCCATACCTGATATCCACCTGAAAGATTATACGTTTCTTTAAAGTCGTTTTGTTTCAGAATTTTTTGAGCCAGATAACCTCTTAATCCTCCTTGACAATAAAGATAAATTGGTTCAGAAACAGGGAGCTCACTTATATGATTTCTTAAGTCATCAACCGGGATATTGATTGCTGAAGGAATATGTCCTTTTTCAAATTCATCCTTTGTTCTTACATCAATAATCAACGTATTTTCAGGAAGAGATTCAATTTCATTCCAATAAAAGATTTCATGTTGTTTGGATAGTATATTTTCAGCTACAAATCCTGCCATATTAACCGGATCTTTTGCTGAAGAATAGGGTGGGGCATAAGCATGTTCAAATTCTTCCAATTCGTAAATAGTACTCCCTCTTTGAATTACAGATGACATTACGTCGATTCTCTTATCTACACCTTCATGTCCAACTATTTGAGCTCCTAACAATCGTCCATTATCTTCACTAAATGCAATTTGTATACTCATTTGTTTAGCACCAGGATAATAGCCTGCATGAGAACCACTATGAGTTGTAGAAATGATATGTTTAATTCCTGAGCGAATAAGGGTTTTAGAAGCTGTTCCTGCTGTTGCAACAGTTAAATCAAATACCTTTACAATTGCAGTATTTATTGCTCCTTTATAAGATTGTTTGTTACCTAAAACAATATTATTTGCAGCCATACGCCCTTGTTTATTTGCAGGTCCTGCTAAATATGTATTCATCGATTGATGAGTTATTGGATTTTCAAACTCAATGGCATCACCAACTGCATATATATCCTGATTTGATGTTTGAAGAAATTCATTTACCCAAATACCTCTTGCATCACCAATTTTTAATCCGGCCATTTGTGCTAAACGTGTATCCGGTTTTACTCCAATCGACATAATTACTAAATCAGCGGGAATTGGCTCTTGGTCTTTTAAAAGTACCATCAATCCTTCTGCATCTTTTTCGAATCCAGTAACCATAGAATTCAAGTGAAGCTGAACTCCTTTACTTCTAATATGTTGTTGTGCAATTGCTGCCATAGAATAATCAATTGGAGCAAGTATTTGATTTCCCATTTCTACAATACTTACTTCAATTCCTAAATCATGCAGGTTTTCTGCCATTTCCAATCCTATAAAACCGGCACCAATAACAACAGCTCTTTTTGTTGTTTTTTG
>JBMLOK010000147.1:0-4230 GCA_049243005.1 Bacteroidia bacterium
GTTTGGGTATATCCTCAACGACCTTTAAAATGGGAACAAAAAGGTATTATTAGTTTTGAATATGAATGTAAACCTAAAAGAGGTATTTACTTCATTGGCTGGAATGAAAAAGAAGCACCTTTTGCTGACCCATTTGCTGTTAGAAAACAAATCTGGACCCAAGGTCAAGGTATAGATAATAGACAATGGATACCAATGTATGATGATATGAATGATAAATTCACAACTGAAACCATCATACAATTTGATAGCGAATATGAGGTTCTTTCAAACGGAGCTTTCATCAAAAAACAAAAGAATAAAGACAACTCCACAACATGGCATTATAAAATGAGTAAGCCACATGCCGGATACTTATTAATGATTGCCATTGGAAAATATGGAATTGCCAAAGCAAAAAGTAAAAGAGGTGTTCCATTAAACTATTACTACTACCCTGAGTTTGCAGACAGAATGGAACCAACTTACAGGCATACACCTGCTATGATTGATTTCATGGAAGACTATACCGGAATTGCTTATCCATGGGAATCTTACTCGCAGGTTATGGTGCAGGATTTTTTATATGGCGCCATGGAAAATACTACTGCTACAATATTTGGTGATTTTTTTAATGTTGATGAAAAAGCATTTAATGATAGAAACTATGTATCAGTAAACATGCACGAATTAACTCATCAATGGTTTGGCGATTATATTACAGCAAGAGATGGAAGAGACACTTGGCTTCAGGAAAGTTATGCAACGTTTTTTCCTAAACAATTTTCAAAAGTTCTGGATGGTGAAAACGAATGGAGCTGGCAAAGAAGAGCCCATCAAAATTCAGCAGTAGAAGCTGGTAAAAAAGATGATTTTCCTGTTCGTCATACAAAAGGTGGAACAGCCAGAGTTTATCCTAAAGGTGCAGCAGTTATCTCTATGTTAGAATATGTTTTGGGTGAAGCACAATGGAAAAAAGTATTAAACCATTATTTAAAAAAGCATGCTTATGGTAATGTTGAAACCAATGATTTACAACAATCAATAAAAGATGTTTTAGGTTTAAACCTGGATTGGTTTTTTGATGAATGGATTTATAGAGGTGGAGAGCCCCATTACAGAGTTCATTACGAAGATTTAACTTATCAGGATGGAAGCAGATCGACAGAAGTAGCTATTGAACAAATTCAAGCTACAAATGAAACAGTTCAATATTTTAAAATGCCTATTGTGCTTGAAGTATATTATGAAGATGGAAGCAAAGATCAAATCAAAGAAGTAATGGAAGAAGCTTTTGAAGTTGTGAAAATCAACAATCCAAAAAAGAAAAAAATTGCCTTTGTTTTGTTTGATCCAAATTCAAATATTATTAAACAAGTAAGTTTCAAAAAGAAATTTGAAGAGCTTGAAGAACAAATTGAAAAAGCTCCAAATTATCTTGATAGGTATGATGCTGCCGTGGCTTTAAGAGATATTTCTATAGAACAAAAAAGGGAGGTTTTACAAGAATCTATTAAGAGAGAAAAACACCATGGAATATTAATTGAACTAATTACACAATTGATTTCAGATGAAAATGAAAACAGTAAATTAATTCTACAAAATTTGATAAACCATGAAAAATCGAATGTTCGTGAAGCACTTTTGAATAAGAACAAAAACATGAATTCTAACTGGAAAGAAATCTATCTTAAATCATTAAAAGATATCAGTTATGATGTTCAAAAAACTGCCCTTGAAAAACTTTGCAGGGCATTCCCAAATGAGGCTAAAGATTATCTAACTCAAACCGAAAAGTTGATGGGCATGAATCAGGCTGTTAAGTTAAAATGGATTGAATTAGCTATTGAAAATAATTTCAAAAAAGAAGAAGCTTTATATACCCTTCAATTGTTTGTGAGTCCATCTTTTGAATTCAGAACCAGAGTAGCTTCTTTTCAGCTTTTGAAATCAATGAACTATTGTAATGAGCAGGTTGCAGAATCATTATTACAAGCCTGCACCAGTAGCAATGGAAGACTAGCGGGACCAGCTGCAGATTTATTAAACAACTGGATGAATCAAAGCAATTTTAAAAGAGTGATTGAAGATGTTTATACAAAAGCTAATTATCAAACTGAACAAAAAGAGCAGATTTTGAAAACGGTAAATTTGTTTAAATAATAAAATATGAATAATTTAGAATGAATAATTTAAACAATATGAAAAAATATTTACTGGTAATTTGTTTAGCCCTATTTACTTTAAACAAAAGTGAGGCACAAGTAAAAACTTACTCAACATCAGAAACAGAGTTTATTTTCTCTTTTGCTGATTATGTAAAAGCAGGAGAATCTGTAAATACCCCACTTAGGTTTTCATGTTTTTTTCATTTAGGAAATGAATACCATGTTGATTTTAATAAAAATGTAGGATTATTTACCGGATATGGTTTAAGAAATATTGGTTTTACATCATCTGAAGGAGATAGCACTATCAAAAGAAGAAACTATTATTTTGGTATTCCATTGGCATTAAAACTTGGAAATTTCGACAATGGTCTTTACTTATATGGCGGTGCAGAAGCTGAAGTAGCATTAAACTACAAAGAAAAGCTATTTGTATCAGGCAAGAAGGTAGAATCAGCAAAATTTAATACCTGGTTTAGTGATAGAACACAATTATTTATGCCATCAATATTTTTTGGTTTGAATACTAAATCAGGAATGAATCTAAAATTCAGATACTATCTTCAAGATTTCTACAATAGAAATTTTACAGAAAATGGTATTAAGATTTATGACAAAGTAGAAAGATCTCAAGTATTTTATTTTTCAATTGGCTGGAGATTAAAAAATAAGGCTGATGGAACAAAGTCAAAAGCAAAACAAACCTTTAATAAAGAAGCATAATAAAAAGAGCACTCAATGAGTGCTCTTTTTCTATAATACCTGATATAATCAAATTTTGCACAACCAATCAATTTTATGATATTAGGGTATGATTGTAGGCTGCCCCTCTTGCATGAATAGTTTATCTATTGACCTGGAACAAGCGCTGGAGCTGCTTGGACAGGAAATCAGCTGCCCCGACTGTAGCAAAATTTTCTCAATAAGTCAAACTAAGGAATCCCTTAATTTCGATCTTGAACTAGAGTCATTAAAAGATGAAATGGTGATTAGAAATAGTCTTAAAAACCATTCCAGACATTTTGATGATTGTTAGGTATCTGATGCAAATGCCGCGCTTATGTTGATAAATATAAGCGCGGCACTTTGTTTTTAAAGTTAAACCAATACTTTTGCATTGCATTTCGAATTCGCTTAATTGCGAATGCCAACCGGGCTAGAACACTACGGTGGCAAAACAATGTGGGCTCTGATGTCAAAAAATGTTCTCCAGTTTTTGACAAAAGGGTTTTTGTTTTTCGAAAACAAAAAGAAAAATCTATATCAAACAAAGCAATAATATGGCTTATTTATTCACCTCAGAGTCGGTAAGTGAAGGACACCCCGACAAAGTTGCGGATCAGATTTCTGATGCGCTTATCGACAATTTTTTAGCTTTTGACCCAGATTCAAAAGTAGCATGTGAAACTTTAGTAACTACAGGACAAGTAATACTTGCCGGTGAAGTAAAATCAAAAGCATATCTTGATGTTCAAGAAATTGCCAGAGGTGTTATTCGCAAAATTGGTTATACCAAAAGTGAGTACATGTTTGAAGCTAACTCTTGTGGTATTTTATCTGCAATTCACGAACAATCTGCTGATATTAATCAAGGTGTTGACAGAAAGAAAAAACAAGATCAAGGCGCCGGCGACCAAGGTATGATGTTTGGTTATGCAACCAACGAAACAGAAGATTACATGCCATTGGCTTTGGATTTAGCTCACAAAATCTTAATTGAACTTGCGGCTCTTCGTAGAGAAAACAAAGCAATTAAATACTTAAGACCAGATGCTAAAAGTCAGGTTACTTTAGAGTATGATGATAACAATGTTCCTGTAAGAATCGATTCTATCGTACTTTCAACTCAACATGATGATTTTGATACTGAAGCTAAAATGTTGGCTAAAATCAAAACCGATATCATCAAAATTTTAATTCCTAGAGTTAAAACCAAATACAAAAAATTCGCTCATTTATTCAACGATAAAATCAATTACCATATCAACCCAACAGGTAAATTCGTAATTGGTGGTCCACATGGTGATACCGGTTTAACCGGACGTAAAATCATCGTAGATACTTATGGTGGAAAAGGTGCTCA
>JBMLOK010000148.1:0-2529 GCA_049243005.1 Bacteroidia bacterium
AGATAAGTTGAGTTTTCATTTGATGCGAATGTAATACCAATTGTAAATATTTTTAAACGTGATTATTAACCAAATACTATTTTTTTCTACAATAAGAAATTGATACTTATTGAATGATACCTATTCCGAAAATTAAAAATTTCAACTTAACTTCAATTGAAATATGCTTACTCTAATTACAATAGATTATAAGTAAGATTATTGTTCTATGCAGTTTTAGCTGACAATTGCAATGTTCATGAAATTTTTTTGTAGTTCGATTTATTTAGAAAACTGGAAATAATTTCAGAATTTGTGTCAAATTATTGATTCATGTCGAGTTTAATTGTACCTCAAATCTTTGAAACCCATACAAAAAGATTCGTTAAAAAAGGCGAAGTTTTGGTAGAAGCCGGAAAGCCTTCCAAGGAAGCATTTTATGTCATTAAAGGGTGTTTAAGGAGTTATATTATTGATGATAAAGGAAAGGAACATATCTATCAGTTCGCACCTGAGGATTGGATTATAAGTGATCTGGAATTTTTTAAAGACAGAAAAAATGCACTTTTAACAATTGATGCCATTGAAGATTCTGAAGTGAGAATTGTAAATCCCAATGAAATCTATCAGCTTTCAAAAAAGAACCCAGAATTGATTGAAGATGCTTTGATGAAATTTCAGAATAGGGTTTATGCGTTACAAAAAAGGATTTTGCAATTATTAGCTTATTCAGCAGAGGAAAGGTATAAGGAATTTAATGCAACTTATCCTAATTTATCGAATAGAATTCCATTAAAGATGATAGCTTCCTATCTTGGGTTAACCCCGGAAAGTTTAAGTAGGGTAAGGCGGGAAATCATGAAAAAATAGGTATTTTCATTTCTTATCATACATCAAGTGTGATTAAAAACAAGGACTGCAATTTTGTAGCGAATTATTTAATCAACACAAAATGAAAACAATTATTTATCCGGTATTACTGGTTGCGGTGCTATTTAGCTCTGCCTTTACAATTATTCTTAACAACAACTGGAAGCAAAAAGAGGAAACTTATTCCGTAAAATTCATTAGTAAAAAAGGGAAAAGTTTTGAAGGGATTTTTAAGGGGTTAAAAAGTGAAATCCGGTTTGATGAATCAAATTTAGCAAATTCCCGAATTGCAGCTTCAATTGATGCCAGCTCTGTAAATACAGGCAACGGAATGCGAAATAAACACGCCAAACAAGGATTGGGTGCAGATTTATATCCAAATATAAAATTTGAATCTAATTCAATCTCAAAAACAGTATCCGGTTTTGAGGCAAAAGGATTATTAACCATTAAAGATGTAACAAAAGAAATTGTTCTTCCTTTTACGTTTAAGAAAACCTCAAATGAATCAGGGATTTTTGAAGGAAAATTCCCGCTTGTTCCATCCGAATTCAATGTAAATAAAATGGGCACACCTGATTTAATTGAAGTTGTACTTTATGTTGAAGTAGAAAAATGAATTGGAAGAATTTGATTTTTCATGGAAGTTTAAGTTCACTTTTGTCTTCTGTTTCATGTATTATTTATAATACAATTTACAAACAAGCCTTTTATATTGATTTCAGTAGTGTTTTGGGGATTCCTAATATGATTGCCGCTTCTACTTTAGCATGTTTTCTTATGGCTTTTGTTTATCAATTTGCTATGAAGTGGAACAATGCAAAATTTGAGTTAGGTCTAAATCTGGTATTTGCTGTACTTAGTTTTGCTAGTATAGTAGGAGTATTTGGATTTAATCTGCCACTTGAGCTGGAATCACCAGAAATGTTTCCGGGGTTGGCTATCCCAATGCATTTCTTTCCGATCATATCGGTTATTTCAACTTTACCCATTTTTAAAAATTAAATTTTATGGATACAACAATTAAAAAGAAATCAGATTTGATGAATGTTTCAATTTGGATAGCGCAAGGATTATTAGCTTTATTGTATTTAATGGCTGGCGCTAACAAGAGTTTTGAGTCTATTGAAGAACTAAGTAAAATGTTACCTTGGGTATTAAATGTAGCTCCGGAATTGGTTAGATTTATTGGAGTGTGTGAGTTATTAGGTTCAATAGGATTGATTTTACCATCAGTATTAAGGATAAAACCAATATTAACCCCAATTGCTGCTTTAGGCTTAGGTATAATACAAATTTTAGCGGCTGTATTTCATTCAACAAATGGAGAAATATCTGTGATAGGTGTAAATTTTGTTTTTCTCACTATATCAGTTTTTGTTGCATGGGGTCGATATAAAAAATCACCGATTATTTCTAAGTAAATTATATAAAAAAAAACAGGTTTTGAATAAATAATTCAGGACCTGTTTTAATTGATTTTTTTAAATGAATTTCTACTTTTAAGTACTCAAGTATCAAATAAATTCAATTTCTTATTTGTGTTTAGAAATGATTTTTAATGAAACAGAATAAAAAACCATAAAATTTGAAACTCAATCTTGTTGTTAAAAGAATATTTTGAGTTTATTTCGTGGTTCATGAATCCGTTTTTACAAACTCCAATAGAATACCTCAAAG
>JBMLOK010000149.1:0-1041 GCA_049243005.1 Bacteroidia bacterium
AATACCGTTCTGCGTTTCATACTTAGGGATATAAAGCGAATATATAAAAATCTATGTCGAATAAGATTTACATGCTAAGAAATTTTTGCTTTTATTTTCTTTCTTCATTTTTAAAATAAGGAATTTGTATATTTCAGCATGTTTTCAAATTTAGACCCACAAATTTCTGTAAGGATTAAGGAACTTTCCATTTATAAAGAGATTCCTGCGGGAACTGAAATTTTGCAATTAGGACAGTATGTTAATGTAATTCCTATTGTAGAAAAAGGTTTAGTAAAAGTATTCACGCATCATGAAGACAAGGAACTTTTATTGTATTATATCCAACCGGTTGAAAGCTGTGTAATGTCTTTTTCTGCAGCATTAAAAGGTCAAAAGAGCAAAGTAAATGCAATAACAGAAGTAGATTCAAATTTATTGATTTTACCTGTTGATCAATTGAAGATTTTATTGGCAGAATTTCCTAAATTAAATGATAAGTTTTATGAGCATTACAACCAAAGATATTCAGAATTGATTGATACAATTCATCAATTAATATTTACTCATTTAGACCAAAGAATCCTGGATTTTTTAAAAGAACGCTCAACTTTAACAGGACAAAATCCCTTAAAAATATCACACAAGGAAATTGCCAATAACTTGGGAAGTGCTCGTGAAGTTGTTTCCAGATTGATGAAGAAGCTTGAATCTGAAGGGAAACTCCTTCAATTAAAAGATGGAATAGAAATTTTATAGCGTGTGACATTAGTCACCAACAACTTATTCTATTGGGCATAATTTTGAATATTGAAAAACACAGATTAATAACATTTAAATATTCAAATTATGAAAAAGAACATGGGTAACTTAGACAAAATCATTAGAATTATCGTAGCTATTGCTTTTGCAGGTCTTTATTTCGGTGGAATTATTACCGGAACAATGGGTATTGTATTGTTAGTTTTAGGTGCAGTTTTTGTACTAACAAGTTTAGTGAGTTTTTGCCCACTATATACTTTAGTAGGACTGAATACTTGTCCTAAGAAATAAATTAAATTG
>JBMLOK010000150.1:0-5797 GCA_049243005.1 Bacteroidia bacterium
ACTACAGGACCAACCATGCGGCAAGGACCACACCATTCTGCCCAAAAATCAACCAATACTGGTACATTTGATTTCAGCACTACTTCCTCGAAGTTGCTGTCTGTTATTTCTATTGCCATAATTATTTTTATTTAGTTTTAAGTTTGCAAGATATATGCCATTCAAAAAAATACAAATTTTGTCAGTTTAATTAAGTTTAAAATCTAATTTATAATCCAATCCCATTTCAGCAAGTTCGTCTAAAACTTCGTTTATTGGGTTTACTTTGGTTTTAGTTGACATCATTTTTACACCTTGTGCATCTTTTGAGTCAATTAAATCGAAAAACAAAGAACAATTTCCTGGATTTTTCTTTCCAATTTCAAGTAAATAATTCAATAAATCTCTGTTTAACCTTTCTAGTTCTAAAGTCATTGTTATTTTATTGAAGTATTTTTCTCTTACTTCACTTAACATATCAATCGAAGATATTTTCACCTCAAAATCATCTTCTTTATTCCAACGATTTTGAACTCTTCCTTTTATAAAAAGAAAATATCCAACTTCCATAAATTTTCTGTTCTCCAGATAATCATTATTAAACAAAGCAAAATTGTATGTTCCAGAGAAATCTTCAATAGTTAACGAACCATAATTCTTATTTGTTTTTTGAGATACTTTATGTTCTGCACTAATGACGATTCCAGAGATACGAATGTCCTTTCCTTTTAAAGCCGGAAGTTCTTTTAAATCTTTTAATGGATTTGTAACAAGTTTATCAATTTCAATTTTATAAGGATCTAAAGGATGACCTGAAAGATACATTCCGATCATTTCTTTTTCTTCCTTTAATTGATGCATTAAATTCCAGGGATCACAAGCAGGAATAGGAGGTTCAGGTATTACAACACCACTTACTGCACCGAATAAACTCATTAAATTACTCGATTCATTTGATTGTACAGAGTTTCCATATCTAATAGCTTTTTCAATAATGTTAATTCCATCTTGACCAATATTAAAATACTGTGCTCTATGAACTCCTTCAAAACAATCTATTCCACCTGCAAGTGCCAAAGCCTCTAAGGTTTTTTTATTAACCGCCCTTAGATTTACTCGTTTTGTTAAATCAAAAATAGATGTAAAAGGACCTGTTTTATTTCGTTCTTCAATAATTGATTCAACTGCAGCTTCACCAACACCTTTAACTGCGCTCATCCCGAATCGAATTTGTCCTTGTTTATTTACAGAGAAGTTCATGAGTGATTCGTTTACATCAGGCCCAAGAACGACTAATCCCATTCTTTTACACTCTTCCATGAAAAAGGAAACATCCTCAATATTGCCACTTGAATTCCCTAAAACCGCAGCCATATATTCTGCTGGATAATGGGTTTTTAAATAAGCTGTATGAAAAGCTACATAAGCATAACAAGTTGAATGTGATTTGTTAAATGCATATTGGGCAAATGCTTCCCAATCGGTCCAGATTTTTTCTAGTTTATCAGCTGGATGTCCTTTTGCAATCGCACCTTCAATAAATTTACCCTTCATTTTATCAAGGGTATATCTATCTTTTTTACCCATTGCTTTTCTCAAAACGTCGGCATCACCTTTAGTGAAGTTTGACAGTTTTTGAGACAAAAGCATTACTTGCTCCTGATAAACAGTTACACCATAAGTGTCTTTTAGATATTCCTCCATTTCAGGTAAATCATAAGAAATGGGTTCTTTTCCATGTTTACGGTTAATGAAGGTAGGAATGTATGCCAATGGTCCCGGACGAAACAAGGCATTCATCGCAATTAAATCACTGAATTGATCGGGTTTTAAGTCTTTGAGGTATTTCTGCATACCCGCACTTTCAAACTGGAAAATACCGTTGGTTTCTCCTTTTTGAAAGATTTCATAGGTTTTAGCATCATCTAATGGAATATCATCTAAAACTATTGTTACATCATGGTTTTGTTTAATGAAAATTAAAGCGTTTTTAAGAATAGTTAAATTCTTTAAACCCAAGAAGTCCATTTTAATTACACCTGCGTCCTCAATTACTTTACCTTGATATTGGGTAACAACCAAATCAGAATCTTTGGCAACGGCAACCGGAACAATTTCCATCAAATCTTTAGGAGCAATGATCAATCCTGCAGCATGCACTCCTGTACCTCTCACAGAACCTTCTAGTTTTTCTGCTTCTTTTAAAACTTTTGCTCTTAAATCTGAACCATTATAGATTTCTCTGAGTTTATTAACCATTTCAATCTCAGATGAATCAAGTCCTTCTTTATCTTTCAGACTTTTATCACCATCAATTGGTGCATGTAACATTCTCCCTAAAACAATACCCGGTTTTGATGGAACCAAATTAGCCATAGCAATAGAGTCGGGTAGAGGTAAATCCATCACCCTTGCCACATCTTTAATGCTTGATTTGGCAGCCATCGTGCCATAAGTAACAATTTGTGCTACTTGATTTCTACCATATTTATTGATTACATAGTCGATTACCTTTTGACGACCTAAATCATCAAAATCGGTATCAATATCGGGCATTGACTTTCTATCCGGATTTAAAAAACGCTCAAATAGTAAGTCGTATTTTATTGGGTCGATATTCGTAATTCCTATGCAATATGCAACTGCAGAACCTGCTGCCGAACCCCTGCCCGGTCCAACAAATACACCAAGGTCTCTACCTGCACGAATAAAATCAGCAACAATCAAAAAGTAACCGGCAAACCCCATGGTTCTTATGGTATGAAGTTCAAAATTTAATCTTTCTTCAACCTCCGGTGTAATTTCTTTATATCTGTCTTTTGCTCCTTCGTAAGTTATGTGATGCAAGTAATCGTCTTGTGAAGTGAAATTTAAAGGGATTTCATAGTTTGGAAGTAAAATATCTCTCTTTAAATTCAGCGTTTCAATTTTACTTACAATCTCATTGGTATTGTCAATTGCTTGAGGAATATCACTAAACAAAGTGGTCATTTCCTGAGTTGTTTTGAAGTAAAACTGGTCGTTTGCAAAAGCAAATCTTTTACCTTTTACATTCACTTCATCATCAGAAAAATCTTTCATGATAGGAGTACTTTGCTTTTCATTTGTATTGATGCAAAGTAAAATATCATGTGCGTTTGCGTCTTGCTGATCTACATAGTGAGAATCATTTGAAGCAATAACTTTTACATTGTATTTAGCGGCAAACTTTAATAGAACTTCATTTACTTTATCTTGTTCAGGAATGGCATGTCTTTGTAATTCGATGTAATAATCTTCTCCAAAAATATCAAACCACCATTTAAATTCTTCTTCTCCTTCAGCTTCACCTTTTTTTAAAATTGCTCTGGGTACCGAAGCCCCAATACAACAGGTAGTAGCAATTAATCCTTTATGGTATTTTAAAATGAGTTCTTTATCAATTCGAGGGTATTTGCCATACATTCCCTCCATATAACCCAATGAACACAACTTAATTAGGTTCTGGTATCCTTCAGCATCTTTTGCTAATAAAAGCTGGTGAGCACGAACATCTTTATCGTCTTTTGTAAACTGACGTTTGGTTCTATCATTTACCACATAAAATTCACAACCTACAATTGGTTTTACCTTTAGTGTACCATCATCATTTTTATGTTTATAAGCTTCAGCAACAAATTCAAAAGCCCCAAACATGTTTCCATGATCGGTAATTGCCAAAGCCGGCATTTCATCTTTAATTGCTTTTTTATACAATTTGCCGATATCTGCAGCTCCGTCAAGGAGAGAAAATTGAGTGTGTACGTGTAAGTGTGAAAATTTCATTTTAGGAGCCCTGAATTCGCTTTTAAGGATTACGAATTTAAGCTATTCAAACGGCTGCCTTTGATTTGTTGAAAAAAATAAATATTCCTTATTTTTCTAGCTCAGTGCTCTATCTATTTGGTGAAAAACTTCCTGTGAATTTATTTCAAACATACATTTGAAATGTGTATGAGGACATTTTTTAAATCCTATTTTGGAACAGGGTCTGCAATTTAAATTTTTCGTTTCGAATAGATTTTGCTTCGTTTCTGAATTTCCATAATAGGGGTACATACCAAATTCAGGAATAGTATTTCCCCAAAATGAGAAAATTGGTTTTTGTAAAGCAGCTGCTATATGCATCAATCCGGTATCGTTTGTTAAAACCAATTTTGATAGTTTTAAACAAGCTGCACTTTCATTCAAACTTAATTTCCCGCAAAAGTTTCTGATATTAGCTTTTGAATTAGCAACTATTTTATCTCCCAAATCCATATCTTCTTTTCCACCTAAAAGAATAATTGGAGTTTGGATGTTCTGACTAATTTCAAGTATTTTTTCAAAAGGCAATTGCTTTGTAGCATGCTGTCCACCAATGGCCCAGGCTATGAAACCATCTTTTAAATCGGAGGTTTGATTTTTTACTTTTTCTAAATCAATATCATTTATAAAATAATCTAAACCTTTACCATCATTAAAAACATTTAGATTTTTTACTGTATCAAAATACCTGTCTACTATATGGATTGATGGAAGTGTATTGGTTTTTAATTGTACTGTCTGAAATTTTTCGATGTTAAGTTTTGGAAATGAAAATGAAGTTACATCCAAAACTGCTTTAATCATGGAGGTTCTTAGATTATTATGAAGATCGATAACAAAATCGAAACCATATTTTTTTAGTTCAAATGCTTTTAGAATAGGGTGTTTATCTAAAAAATGTAAGTGGTCAATATTGGGATTTGTTTCAAGAAAGTCTTTGTAAGAAGGTTTGGTAAGAAAATGTAATTCACAATTCGGGATTTGTTCTTTCAGACAACGGATAACAGGTGTTGTTAAAACAATATCACCAATTGAACTGAAACGTAAAACCAGAATTCTTTTCTTCATTTCTAAATAAAATAATTGCCAAATATATTTTAAAGTTTTCAGTGGTCAAGCAATTCAAATAACTTATACTCGCAACTAATGAAAACTTTAGAAAAAGTATCAATTGGACATGGTATCGAAATAGCGTATACCGACGAAGGTAAATCAGATAAAGTTTTGATTTTCATACATGGTTTGGCAAATTACCATGGAGTATGGATTAAAAATACAGAAGAATTAAAACAGCATTATCGTTGTATTTCTATTGATTTACCCGGAAATGGTTTATCATCAAAATCTACAGAAAGACCTTATTCCTTATTCTTTTATGCTGAATGTATTCAGTTGATGATGAAAGAATTGCAAATAGAAAAGGCGGTTTTGGTGGGCCACAGTATGGGTGGACATATAGCCATGATTTTTGCATTAAGGTATCCGAACTTGCTGGAAAAACTGATTTTGTTAGCACCCAGTGGATTTGAACAATTTAGTTCTCTGGAAAGAAACTGGATGAAACAATTGATGGATATGGGCTCGTTTTTAATAAGTGATGAATCGAGTTTGGTGAATGCCATTCAAAATAGTTTTTATAAAAATTCTCATCAGCAATCATCTAAAATTATCCATGATTTAAAATCTTATTTTCCTCAACACAAAGGATTACATTGGAGTAAAATGGTAAGAGCAAATATTCATGCCATGTTAGATGAGCAAATTGGAGCATTTTTAACTGAATTAAAACTTCCTGTTTTGGTAATATTTGGAAAAGAAGATGCAATGATTCCCAATAAAATGATTCATCCAATGGAAACAACTGAAAGTATTGCTAAGAAGGCGGTAGCTTTGATTCCTGATTCAGAATTACATATTATACCACAAACAGGGCATTTTGTGCAAATGGAAGCATCAAATACTTGCAATAAATTGATGCTTGAATTTCTGAAAA
>JBMLOK010000151.1:0-2434 GCA_049243005.1 Bacteroidia bacterium
TTGAATGGTACAAATCGGGAGAAGGAAAAGGAATGTCGTACTGGTACCAAAATACTGGCGCCTGGTGGACCAATGCCAATTCAAAACCCAATGATGGTATTTCATTGGAAGAACAATTGAAGGACCCAAATTCTCTTTTTCTTTTTTATAAGAAAATCATTTCATTGAGAAAGAGAAATGTTGCTTTGTCGAAAGGTAAATATGTATATGTTGAAAGTAACAACAAGGATGTTTTTAGCTTTTATAGAATTGATAACAAGCAAAGGGTTTTGGTAACAGTCAATTTATCAAACCAAACTCAAGTTGTGACAAACAACAACAAGTATATCAATGCCAAAAACCTCTTGAATAAAAACAAAAAGTTCCAAAAAAGCATGAGCCTAAAACCTTATGAAATTGATGTTTGGGAGTTAGGATTGTCGAAATAAGATTTACGAATATCCCCATGTTTACCAGGAGTATATTTTACAAGTATCCCAAAGTTAACCAGTAAAACCTTTAACTGACTTAAACTTCCTAGCAATTATGGAATTCAAAATCCCTATGAAATCTTGCTGATACCTCAATAGCTTTGTGGCTTTAGCCCAAAGATAATGAGGTATTAAAATCATTTAGCAATCCTAATTAACATTTCAATGAGCTAAGAATTACAAAACATGATTTATAGGTAAAGTGGAGGATTGTCGAAATAAGATATCAAAGAAAAGATAATAAAGAAGCCTGTTAGAAATGAATTCATTAACTAACAGGCTTTTTTGTATATAAAAACTTAAAAATGCAATCAAATAAACATCATCAAATATGTATTTAAATACACTTTTAAGAGAAATAATATATATTTGCATTAGAATACATGCCAAAAACGTATTATAATACATGAATAGTCAGGAATTAGCTGAAATTATCAAAAACCGACGTGAGGAGTTAGGAATTTCTCAAAAGGATTTAGCCGAAATGAGTGCCATTCATTTGCGTAGTATCAGCAATTTGGAAAGTGGTAAATCAAATCCAACATTAGATGTATTAAATCAAATTACTAAAATACTGGGATTGAAAATCCATATCAATGTAAAAGAAATAGTTTAAGATGAAACGAATAGCCAAGGTTTATATAAACAAAGAACTTGCAGGTATTTTATCTCATGATACTGAATACTCTTTTCGTTATTTGGATTCATATTTTAATGACTCTAAAAAACCTGCTATTAGCCTGAGTTTACCAAAATCAAAGCAAGAATATACTTCTGTTTTTCTTTTCCCTTTTTTCTTTAATTTATTATCTGAAGGTGTAAACAGACAATTACAAAACAAAAGGTTCAAATTAGGGAAATCAGACTATTTTGGACTATTGCTTGCAACTGCTCAGTTTGATACCATTGGAGCCATTACTTTAGAGGAGGTAAAAGAATGAATCCGGTAGAGTTAAATAGGTGTCCGGGAACTTTAAAAGAAGGTTTTAAAACCTATAGTCCATCTTGTAAAAGAAACTTATTTATGGGCAGGTCTGTAAGTCATGTTTTACCTTTTTTTTCACCAGGACAAGAAAGTGAAGACCAAGTTTTATTTCTAGAAAATAGAAAGCGAATATCCATATCTGGTGTGCAGGAGAAAATAACTCTATTTCTAGAAAAAAATAAATTTCGACTTCCAAAAGAAAATGAGAGTGGCCAATACATCTTAAAACCCATTCCAAGAGATTTATTAAATGTGAGTCAGGTACCTGCCAATGAACATTTAACCATGCAAATTGCAGAACAGATTTTTGATATAAAAACTGCTCAAAATGCTTTGATATTTTTCAAGGATAATACACCTGCTTACATTACCAAACGCTTTGATATCAGAGAGGATGGTAGTAGAAATCGAATTGAAGATTTTGCTTCACTGGCACAAAAAACTGAGGAAAATGAAGGTAAGGATTTCAAATACAATTTTAGTTATTTGGAAATTGCTGATTTGATAAAAAAATATGTTCCGGCCTATATACCTCAATTGGAACGATTTTATACCTTGGTTTTGTTTAACTATCTTTTTAGCAATGGTGATGCCCACTTGAAGAATTTTTCACTACTGGAAACAAAATCCGGAGATTTTTTACTGGCCCCAGCTTATGATTTGGTTTGCACCCGACTTCATATTGATGATGGAGATGTAGCATTAAACGAAGGTCTGTATGAAAATGATTATAAGCATCCCAGTTATGCTAAATTAGGATTTTATGCCTATGATGATTTGTATGATTTTGGATTAAAAATTGGTTTGAATGAAAACCGAATTCAAAAAATACTTTTCGTATTATCATCCAATCAGGAAAAGGTCATTTCAATGATTCATAACTCTTACTTAAACATCGATTGTAAAGAGAAATATGAAATGTTTTATCTCAATAAACTTATACGTTTTAAAATGTCTGAATCAGGTAGAATTTAGCTTT
>JBMLOK010000152.1:0-2167 GCA_049243005.1 Bacteroidia bacterium
TGAATAACAATGATATCATTCGCAGGGTTCGATATACATTCAGTTTGAATGATACTAAAATGTTGGAATTATTGGCCGAAGGAGGCGCATTGGTTGACAGAGAAACTCTGAGTAACTGGCTTAAGAAGGATGAGGATCCTGAGTTTAAGCCTATTTACGACAAAGATTTGGCTGCTTTTTTAAACGGATTTATCATTTTGAAAAGAGGTAAGAAAGAAGGTGAAATTCCCAATCCTGAGAAGAGCTTGAACAACAACATGATTTTCCGTAAGCTCAAAATTGCATTGAACTTAAAGGATGAAGAAATACTTGAGATACTTAATCTGGCAGATTTTCAATTCAGCAAACATGAATTAAGTGCCTTGTTTCGTAAACCCGATCAAGATAAATTCAGGATATGTAAAGACCAGGTATTACGTAATTTCCTATTTGGTATGCAATTGAAGTACCATGGAAAAAATAATTAGGGCCAAAGGAGTTTATGATAAATAGTTCCTTTCAATAGTTTTTTTAATCAGGTTTTTTGATTGTTTGCTTACACCTGCTTTATCGGCATATTGGTTCCAATTTGAAATTACTTCTCTTACTTGTTCAAGTATTGTGCTTGCATTTGGAATTTTGAAATGCTCAGCAAGTTTCATTAAATGAGTATATCCCGGTTGTTTACTTTCGCCTGCAACCATTGTGCTGTGAAATCCGTTTGAGGTGTTTGAAAAAGTTAAATCATAAGCAGGTGCCAGTTTCCAGTTTTGGTTTTCATCAACTAAAAAGGAAAAGTTTTTGCTATGGTCATCTCTATTATTTGAATACACATTAAAGGCCGCAATTCGGAGAACTTTAGAATATGCACTGATATTGTTTTCAAGTTTATAGGCACAATCTAGCAAGTGGCCATAATCCATTGAACTTAACCTAAAATTATCATGTATGAGTCCTGCTGCGCTATGCACATGTATGCGGTTATTTCCAATTCTATCGAAGCGTTTTGTGCCAAAATAGTAATTATTTTTTTTGCCTTTGAATAATCTTGATTCACTCATTTCAATTCCCGCATCTAATGCCATGAGGTAGTATGCATATTCAATATTAGCAATATCAACTTTATCAGATGAAGAAGAAAATTTTATCATCCATGCTTGATATTGCTCATTAGAAGGAAAGGTATTTGGGTAGAATTTATTATTATTTTCATCATAACTAATTAGAATTTTAGGCCTTGCTCCACCAGATGAACCATTTAATGTTATTAACTCATCGAAATAATTGGAATCGAAACCATTTAGGATTTTTTTACTTTCATTAGAATAGGCATCTAAATCAATTTTAAAATTGTTTAATCCTTCAATATCAAATTCCGGTTTGTATATCAATGCACCCATTCCTTGGTTACCAACAAACGCTAGTCTATCCAATGAATTGATAGTTGAAATATTTATTCCTTTTGATGATAAATACCTATCCAATAATAATCTTCCCCATCCATCAGGCATTGAATCTTCAAATACACCAAACAGGCCGTTGAATGGAACTTCCTTTGCTTGTTGAATTTCTGTGTTGAATTGAAGTTTTAGGGGGGAGATATTAAATCCGTTTTTAATAAAACCGGAATAATATTTAAAGTAGATTTTGCCTTTTTCAAAAACCAATTCACCAACTTCCTTTTCAATTGAATTTAATAAAATCGAAACAATGATTAATTTACTATTCTCCATTTCACTTTATTTTTCACTAAACAATTTGGCTACGATTTTGAGGTCTTCATTTATATTAAACAGCTGATCAAAGTCTTCAATCCTTCCAAGAATTTCTGCTAACATTAATAATGATTCAAGCGAAATTTGTCCGCTTGATTCAAAACGTTTTAAACTTCCCAAGGAAACACCGGATCTTTTTGATAGTTCTGCTTGTGAATAGCCTTTCTCTTTTCTGATTTTTTTGAGCTTTTGACTTAATTCAATCTGATAATCTATGGGCTTTTTGCTAAGTGAGAATTGAAGCATATTGACTAATATATTAGCCAAATATACTTAAAATTACTTAAAATGGATAATATATTAACCAATAATTCAACAAAATTCTATCAATTTTATTAGAAATACTCAATATTTTTGTAGTTCATCATGAATAAAATCGAGTCTGATTCCTGCGGATTTTAACATGATTTCGC
>JBMLOK010000153.1:0-12575 GCA_049243005.1 Bacteroidia bacterium
CATTTGCTTTTATTGATGAATGCTGATTTTGTTGGTGCAGCAATGCTGGTTTTGAGAGCAGCTGTTCTGGATGCAAAATTGAGTGTATTGCCCATTCAATCTGCTTCAACTATCAATATAAAAACTAAACATGATTATACATTTTGTTCAATGGTTCCATTGCAAATGATGGAAAGTATCAAACAAGATTCTGATGCAATTATCAAACTAAAAAGATTCAAAAAAATACTACTTGGAGGCAACAGTATATCCTTGCAGTTGGAGCAACTGGTAAAAGAAAACGAATTGGAAGTTTACCATAGTTATGGGATGACGGAAACACTTTCGCATGTAGCAATAAGAAAGATTGGCCATAGTAGCTATTTTAAGCCACTTAAGAACACTTTAATTAAACTAAACGACAATCAGTGCATCTGCATCAAAAACGATATCACAAAAGATTGGTTAGAAACCAATGATATTGGTGAATTGAATGATAATGGAGAATTGAAAATAATAGGAAGACGAGATTTTATCATTAATTCCGGTGGGATTAAACATTCCCCTGAACAAATAGAAATTCGTATTCAAAACTATTTGAATTCTGAGTTGATAAAATGGAATGAGTTTATGATTGGATGGAAGAAAAGTGAGAGCTTGGGACAAGAACTTATTTTGTTGATAGAAAACCAAGATATTGAAGAAGAGCAATTTGAAAAATTGAAAAATCATTTGAGGAATTTTGATGAAAAACATGCATTTCCAAAGAGCTGGAAACGAATAAATGCATTTATTAGAACAGAAAACGGGAAACTGGATAGAATAAACACAATTGAATCATCTCAAAATCAATAACTTAAACTAATAATAATTTGTTTACCAAAATAGATGTGGTAAAGCCAATCAAATTTTTAAATTCGCGTAAAGTTAAATATTAATATTATGTATTGGACACTTGAACTTGCTTCTTATCTGGATGATGCGCCATGGCCAGCAACCAAAGATGAATTGATTGACTATTCAATCCGCTCGGGAGCACCTTTGGAAGTGATAGAAAACCTGCAGGAACTCGAAGATGATGGAGAACCATTTGAAACCATCGAAGAGATCTGGCCGGACTATCCAACCAATGAAGATTATTTCTACAACGAAGATGAGTTGTAAAAAAAAGGGCTGATTCATGTTATGAGTCAGCCCTTTTTATTGGATTAAATTATTCGTTTAAATTTCTTCGTTGAATTCCTCTTCTTCCATTCCGGAATTCTCGTTGTTATTGACAAAATCCGCTTGATAGGTTTCAAGTTGAGGATTTGTTTTCTCATGTAAGTTGATGCAATAACGCAATCCTGCTCCGGCGCCAATTGATCTTACCAAACCTAGTTCCAATAACAAAGCAAAATCTCTTTGAATGGTTTTTCTGTTACAATCGAATTCATTTACCAATTCTTTTGTTGATATAAAGCCTCTATGCTGAACAATGTACATGATTAGCTTCTGACGCTTGTTTAATACATTCTCATCAATCTCTTTTAATTTATAACCACGTTCGAAAACATAATTCATGATGTTTTTCTGACGCGGATTCAATTTTTCGAAATCAACTTGTTTTCTAAAAAATGTTCTTAGTAAATCCTTGATTTTAGCTAATTGATCTTGGTGCATTCTTAAACCAAAAACCAATTGATCATTTAAATTTACTTCATCAGATTTAGTTAGTTGAAGGTATTCATTTTTGTTGATGTACAATTCGTGCTCCAGGCTCATTAAACCAAATAAATCCATTTGCTTTTTAGCCATCCAGAAATACTGTAAAAGGCAAGCAGCTTTTGGTTTCAGTTCCTCAAAAATATTTAGCGACATTAATTTAAAATGCAACATCCACGATTGTACTATTGGATGAAATTCATTGTCGTTATTTAAAAATTCGAATAAACCATCCAATTCCAGTTCGGTTTCAACATTTAATCTTTCAGGAAACTGAATTTGGTTACTTGAAAACAAATTAACATCACCATTTCCCTGATATAGTTCTAAAACTAGGATTTTATGTAATTGATAAAAAAGAGGTAAACTTAGAGGCTGATCTAAATTATCAAGTAGCAAAGATTCAGCTTTGCTAAAAACTTCAATTGCACGTTCATTCAGGCCGCTCGCTCGTAAGTTTTTATTGATGATATACTTTACCGTCTTTATTTCAATTAGGTTATGATCCAAAGCATTGGCATAATAGTTCCTAAGAATAGAACTATTCTGAGCCTCAATCGCTCTAATTTGCTCAGGCAAATCGATAAATTCATAGATATTCCTCAGCTCATCGTGTTGCCTGACACAATCGATGAAAGCATGGTCTGCAGAAATCTGTGGTTCGTACTTATTAACAAGAATCATTAACTACGAAACTAAGGCCTAATACTATAGCCTTTTCATTGGCTTCTAAGCACAAGGTGGTGGATAGTATAGGAAAGGGGGCACTATTCGTCCCTAAAAACATGTAGAGCCTTGATTTATCAAGGCTCTTAAACATTAAGAATTTTTAGACAGCCTCAAAAAAGGCTGTGAATAAATGGAATTAAAACGCTTAATTTCCACCCAATGCCTTGTATCTATCCATGCATTGTGCAGCATAATCAGCCTTACCTAATTTGGTAAATACATTAGCTAAATCGAACCAAGCTTGGGCATAATTTTGGTTAATGCCAAGTGCCATTTGGTAAGCATCAGAGGCTTTTTCAAGACTTCCAACGTATTCATAACACTTCGCCAAATAGTAGTAAATTTCAGGAATACTTCCGCTATGTTTTGAAGCCATTTCGAATTGTTTGATAGCAGTATTGTAATCACCCAAATTCATGTAACACAATCCGCTATAATACCAGCTTTCTGTAACGTTTTCTTTGTATTGGGTTGATTTGGCAAATGCTTCATTGGCTTTAGCAAAATCTCTTCTGTTAAAATGAACGATTCCTAAATTACTCCATGCAGAAAAGTTTTCAGGATAAATTTCTATAGCTTTTTTTAACATCATTTCTGCACTATCTAATCTTCCTCTGTTTACCAATGCAAAACCCAAACAACGCCAGGTTTCCTCATCTTTATCGGCATATCTTACTGCATTTTCGAAATACCAGATTGCAGAATCCAAGTTGTTTTTTTCAAGTGCAGTATATCCTAAAGGCATAAAATTATTCTCTCTTTTTACTACTGCAGCTAAAGGAATTCCATCAGCCATAACAGTATAAACCGTGCCTTTTGGAGGAAATGAACCATTCAATAATTCATGCTGAGAAAATGTTCTGGTTGTCATAATTAAATAATCCCAGTTTTGCTTTTGTTCTTCACTTTCACGTGTCCAAACAAAATTTAATCTAGGGTTGATTTGATGCGCCCAATAAGCAGCTGTTGTAATCTCATTATTAATTCCCACAACCAATGAATCTTTTGGATGTTGATTGGCAATCCATTCGGCAGCCTCTCTGCAAGAATTAGAATAATAATCGGTTTCATAGGTACCAAAAGCGCCTTTTAATCCACCAGTAAATTCATTAAAATAAACATATTGATTCGGGTGATTTTGAACAAACCACAAAGTAGGTTTTACAAATAATCCACCTAAAATAACAGCACCTGCAATAGCTACAACCTTATTTCTGCTTAATAAATAATCATAAAAAACAGCAGCTAAAGGAACAGCGGATGATAGAATGAACAAGTAGTGCCTCCAGCCATTGTAATAATTCAGATTACTTAATTCTGCATAAGCAATTGGGAATAAACTCATGAAAATTAACATAGCCCAGAAAGGTGCATTTTTCTCTTTTCTAACAAATGGTAAAGCCAGAATACTACCAAGAAATCCAACAATTAAATAGATGGGATTACCAATACCCAAAAACTTTACTACATAGTACCAAGGCGCAGCAGTTAACATGTACATGCGCTTTCCTTCAAACAACTCTACATTGTTTGTATAAAAGGCATTTTCTGATGCCTTTGCATAAGCCTGATATGGGTGAGTAATCGGATTGTTTAATGCATAAGGCCAAACCAAAATTCCAACGATATAAGCAACTATGGTTACTACAAGGAAGATTTTAGCATAAGGAAGAATGAGTTTGAACGCATTTTCTTTTTTCGACCTCAATTTATTCAACCATAAAACAGCCAGAAACAATCCAAAATAAGCGATAATTAACAATGCACCTACCCTTGAAGCAATGCCCATTCCTATACCAACACCCAACCAAACTTCATGAGAAAATTTAGGGAAAGGCATTTTTCTGAGCACCTTTACAAGGAATAAACCTGAAAAAGCAAAACCCAGTGCAAAAGGAATATCCGTTGGATTGTTCATTGAATTACCAAACCAACCCGGATTAAAAAACATGAATAAAAGTGCAAGAACTGCAGCACGCCATGAAGCCAATTCGAAAGCAATGAGTGATACAAAAACCAAACCTAAAAATCCATATAAAGAATTAATAAAATGCCTGGTTTCAAAAACTCCGGTACCTAACCAATTGTAAGCAAATGCAGAAACAGTGTTTATTTGTTCACCATAAAAACGGTAAGCCTGACGAATGTATTCTGCGCTATTAGCAGGTTCAGCCAAAGCAGCAGTATCAGAACCAAAAGTTGTGATGTAACGATAAGCTAATTGAGAATAATCATTGTGAGCTTTTTCATCCCAGGTGCTGCCAAAATCCTGACTTAACATCGGCATAAAAATGAATGCCAATCCAAAGAATATAAAATACAATAAACGATAGAAACCACTATTGCCATTAGCCAAAGAGATGCCATCCTTTTTAATTCTGAACAAACTATCAGAAATAAAATAATGCCATCTTAAACTAAAAACAGCTGCAAACAAACTTCCAAAACCAGGTTTATTTGGTTTCTCTGTTTGAATTTGAACTTCTGCTATTGAAATATTATTTGCATTGATTGCATACACCATTTGTAACCAATTGTTACAAGATGCAAATTCATTATCAAATAAGGATTTTAGATTTCCAGTTTTAGTAAAGAAAGCACCTGAAAAATTATCACGTAGATTTAATGGAGTGAAAATTCTTGCAAATGCATTTACTACTTTTCCTGAAGCTGTTTTTTTGTTTTTATCAACCTGATTTAACACTAGCAAAGTTGAATTTGCAAGCGTTTTTTTATGGGCATTAAATCCTTGAATCAGGTTTGAAACAGGATGATGTGTATCAGCCAAAAACAAAGTATAAGCACCTGTAGCTTTTTCGGCAGCCAAAGCAGCCTGAGCTCCCAAACCTTCATTACCTGAATAAACAAATAATTTCCCTTTTTGAATCCATTCTTCTAAAGGTTTTGTATTTAAACTTCCCGTCTGTAAACAATGAACTTCTATGTCCAACTTACTTTTTTGGAAGAGGTTCTGAATACCAGAAACAAAAGTTTCATTGGTGTTTTTCGCATTAATTAAAACGGAAACACGTGATTCATTTAACACACTCATTTTTTATAAACTTGGGATTTATTTTTTCTCAAATACAAAAAGGTTATTCAATCCTAATTGAAACTTTTTATTAACCACTAATTTGAATAATGATTCATTAAAAATTTCTTTGGTATCACCTGGTTTGTAACCATAATGTTCCTCCAAACTCATTCCGTCTATTAATTTTAATTTGGTTAAAATATCAAGAATGGTATCAACCTGAGGAGAAGGAACAGTGATAATAACCCTTCCACCGGGTTTTAAGTAATTGAAACAATTCAAAGCCAAACTCTTTTGGAGCTCGGTTGGAATATGTTCTAAAACAGCCAGCATTGTAATTACATCATAACTTTGACCGCTTGGAGAAACTTCAGGGAAATAACCTGGAATTAAAGTATAATTATTCTTTTCTACTCTTTCTTTAAGTGTTGGGTCGATACCAAAACCATGGCTGATAATTCCATCTAAAGCATCAAACATTACACCATCAACACTACCAATATCAAGAACTGTATCACCCTTTTTTATGAAATCCTTTGCTTTGTTAATTCTAACTTTTTGCAAATACCTATCAATTGCCTTCATTCAACTATTTTTTATTTACACTCAAAACTCCTAAAAAGAAACTCGATAAAACTGTTTGTAATCCAATGATAATCGAAACTACACTTGGAATAACAACCCTTAAGATTTTAGGATAATCAAGTTGTCCAAAATGACTTTGTTCCCAAACATAAAGCGAGTAGAAAGTGCCTCCCAATCCAGACAGAAACACAATTAAACCGATTATCAAACCCATTTCAACACTGAATTTTTCGATGATTCTTTCAAGAGAATCTTTTACCGGTAAAAATCCTGCTTCCACTGCATAGGTTCTGGTGAAAACTCCAAAAGTAACTGCCTGAAAACCTATAATTGTAAAGGCTCCGGCATATAACAATGTATTTGTGTCAAAGTATACATGTTGAAACAAGCCTAAAGGACCTTGCATGATAAAAAATCCTAATATCAGTCCTAAAGCCATTAAAAAAATTCCAGGGTATAGAAATAACCAACGTGGGGAATAAATTAACAAGAAACGTAAATGTCTCCAGCCATCTCTCCAAGTTCTTAAATGAGGTGGGCGTGTCCTTCCATCTTTTGATAAGGTAGTTGGAACTTCAGTAATTTTAACTTTAAACAAGGTTGATTTCACTACCATTTCTGATGCGAATTCCATTCCTGTAGTTTTTAAATCCAAAATCGTTACCAAATCTTGTCTAAAACCACGTAAACCACAATGGAAATCGCGAACCGGACAATTAAAAAACAATCTTCCAATAAATGAAAGCACAGGATTTCCAAGATATCTATGCAGAAAAGGCATAGCACCTTCGGCAATTCCACCCTTAAAGCGATTACCCATTACCAGGTCGTAACCATTTCTCAGTTCATTTAAAAACGGACCCAGGTTTGCAAAATCGTAACTATCGTCGCTATCGCCCATAATTACATATTTTCCTTTAGCCGCTTCAATTGCACCCATTAAAGCACTGCCATAACCTTTACGAGGAACAGCAATAACTCTTGCACCCAAACCCTCTGCAAGGGCCTGAGAACCATCAGTACTTCCATTATCGCCAATAACAACTTCACCCGAAACTGAATTTTGTTTCATCCAGTTCATGGCTTTTGAAATACAAGTTCCAATTGTTTCTGCCTCATTGAGGCAGGGCATTACTACAGTTAATTCTATTTGTTGACTCATGAGAATGAATTGATTCTGAAGTTTAAACTAAAAAAAACACTTCAAAGTCAATTGTTGCGAAAATAGGAAATTAAGCCATTCTTCAAGGTTAAAAGGTAGATAATTAGGAAAAAAATAAAATAAAAAGCTTGTGGAGGCGACAATCAAAAATAATCGCGGTTTTAAACGGATTTATTTTCAAAGCCAAAATACAAATCAGGCTTAGCCGGAGGTTTTATATTACTGAGCATTAGCTCAATCTGATCTCTTAATTCATTGAAGTTGATTTTTTTGAAAGCAGAAATAAAAACCACAGGATTATTTTCCTTAGCCATCCATGATTTTTTCAACTTTTTGATATAAACTTCTTTGCCTTTAATTGTTTCATCTTCCAAAATAAATGGCTCTTTTAGTTCATCTATTTTATTAAAAACCAGTAATATAGGCTTATCTCTGGCGCCAATTTCCTTTAAAGTTTGATGAACAATATTAATTTGGTCTTCAAAACCAACATGACTCACATCAACAATATGCAGAAGTAAATCTGCTTCACGAATTTCATCTAAGGTAGATTTAAAACATTCGACCAATTGATGTGGTAATTTTCTAATAAAACCAACAGTATCGGTTAGCAAGAATGTATGTTTAGGCCAAACAACCTTTCGAACAGTACTATCAAGCGTTGCAAACAATTTATTTTCAGCAAAAACTTCGCTTTTACTTAGTAAATTCATGATAGTTGATTTACCTACGTTTGTATAACCAACCAAAGCTACACGAGCTTTATCATCTCTGTTTCTTCTTTGAGTAGATGCTTGTTTATCGATTAAAGCCAATCTTTCTTTTAACCTATCGATTTTGGTTCGAAGCGCTCTTCTATCGGTTTCGATTTCAGATTCACCCGGACCTTTCATTCCAATACCACCTTTGTGCTTACTTAAATGGGTCCACATTCTGGTTAAACGAGGAAGCATATATTGTGCCTGAGCAAGTTCTACCTGAAATTTTGCCTGAGCAGTTCGGGCTCTTGATGCGAAAATATCGAGAATCAAATTACTTCTATCTAGAATTTTACATTTAATGGTTTGCTCTAAATTTCTGATTTGTGATGGAGTTAATTCATCATCAAAAATAACCATATCTATCTCATGAGCAGTAACATATTCAGCTATTTCCTGCAATTTACCTTCCCCAATATAAGTTCGTGGATTGGGATAACTCAGTCGTTGTAAATATTTGTTTTTTACCTCAGCACCTGCAGTTAAGGCAAGAAAAGCCAACTCCTCCAGATACTCCTCAGCCTGTTCAAATTTTTGTTGAGAATTTGCCACTCCAACCAGTACTGCATACTCAGCAGATTTTACTGTATCAAATAATTTTTGTTTCGCCATTAAAAAATTCCTGAAACAAACCTAAGCTTGCTTATTTTCGTTTAAAGATTAAGTCTGCAAAATAATGTCAATTTCTAAGCTTTTCAGTATTCTTTTTGTGCTTTGTTCATTTCAGATAAATGCACAACAAATTGAGTGGGGTAATCCGCAAAAATTAAAACAGAAAAATCTTTATAATCAGATAATTGGAGAAAGTGGAGGAAATATATTCCTGCTAAGAGGAAAAGACCAGGATTTTAGAAATGATTTAATCATTGAAAAATATAAAAACACCTTGGCTTTAGACGTTTCAATTCCACTTCCATTAACTGTTAATGGTTCTGTTGAAAGGGTTTTATTACTTCGTGATGAACTTTTTGTTTTTATATCAGCAAAAAATACTGTTAAAAATCAGATTGATTTACTGGCACAAAAAATGGATTTGAACTTTAAGCCAATTGGAAATCCTCAGGTTTTGTGCAGTATGCCCGAAAGTGCATTTCTTGAAAAAAGAAATATTCAGATTAAACCCAACGCTAATAAAAGTTTGATTGGAATTATGTTTATTAGTTTGGCAGATAATGGAAAAGGGAATTTGAATCTTTATCAATATGACATGAATCTGCAACAAAGATTTGGTAAACAATTTCATTTGGATGAAGAAGAAAAAGGAGTATTTACTTCTGCTTTCGACTTGTCAAATTCAGGAGAAACATTCGTAATGATTGATTATCCAATTAAGGAATATAAAGGAGAAAGAGATGATCCAAGAAAGTTTTTCCTTTATGTTTATTACCCAACAACCGATAAAATTCTCGAATATGATATTCAGGCCAAAGACAGTTTTGCTATTGATGAATTGGGGATGTGTTTAAACAATTATAACCAAACAATCAGTGTTACCGGTTTATATTCTGAATCAGAAAAAATTGAAACTAAAGGATACTTTTATAGAAGATATAATTATATAAGCAGCAATTTGGAATTTAGCTCTTCAAATCTGTTTGATGAATTTTTCTTAAATAAACTATCCAGTGCAAAAATTGAAAAATTCAATCCGGATTTGAACGATTTTTATATTAGAAAAATAGTTCCTAGAAGTGATGGAGGTTTGGTTGTTTTGGCTGAAAAATTCTTTCAAACCAGGCAAACTTATACTTACTATGTAAATAATTTCCCTCAAACTTCAACTCGTATTGTCTATAATTTTGATGAAACTGCCATTTATTCTATTAATCCTGACGGGAAAATTCAGTTCAATGAGGTTATTAAGAAGCACCAAAGTTCTGTTGGAGATGGCGGTTATTTTTCATCTATTATTAGTATTCCAACCTTAGATTATATTCAGGTTTTATATAATAATGAAGGAAATGAACAAACTGACATTACATTATACAGCATGAATTATGAAGGCATTTCGCAGAATAAAATTGTAGTTAAAAGTTCGAACACAAATGCTGCTATTATTCCAACTGAATACAAACAAATTTCTGCAAATTCAGGTATTATTTGTGCAATTCGTGACAAGCGATTTACTTTGATGCGCATAACGTTTTAATATTTTGCTGAATTTATTTCGATCAAACACGCTGTTTTCAGTCTTAGGATTGCTGATTTTCACTTTATTGCTGAGAATGGCTCCCCTATTTGTTCCGATTTATGAACAGCCTAATATCAATACACCTCTTGCACAATTGTTGTTCCATTGGCTGAATAACAATCCATTTTATTTAGGAAACCAATTTTTGCTTTCAAGTTTTTTGGTATTCTTTCAGGCTTTGTTATTAAACTATATCAGTACTGATAATTCAATTTTATATAAAGACAGTCTACTACCTGCATTCTTCTTCGTGATTATAAATAGCATTTACCCGCAACAATTGGTATTAAGTCCACAAATGATTGCCAATTCATTTTTATTGTTGATGCTATTTAGAATCTGTTATTTGTATGAATCAGAAAGTCCAATTTTACTGGTATTTGATAGTGGGGTTTTATTGGGAATAGGATTGCAGTTTAATTATGACATGTTGGTTTATCTGCCCTTTATATTACTAAGTATCATAACTATGACATCCTTTAACTTCAGGTATTTACTTGTTGCAATTATTGGAATAATAGTACCAGCTTACTTTTTAGGAGTAATATTTTATCTGACAGACCAATTGGGACCTTTTTTACAATCATTTGAGTATAGCATACAAAAAAGTTATTTTAATACCCCGAATGTACCAATTCAAAAACTTACAACCTGGCTCTCATTAACACCTCCTTTTGTATTTTCATTTTTTCATCTTCAAAGTAATTATTTCAGAAACCGCGTAAAAACAAGGCGTTTACAGCTCACAATTGGAATTTTATTTTTGTTTGGAATCTTTTCTTTGTATGCTGAGAATCAAAGTTTTATTTATGCAATTCCCTTTTTATCGAGCTCATTAGCATTAGCCATTGCAAATTATTTTATCAGTCACAAACGCTTTTGGCTCAAGGAATTATTACTATTCTCCACTTTGGTAACAATTATTTTAAACCACTATTTTAATAATTAAAGATGTTTTATTTTTTATCTAAAGTTTTATATGGAATTGTAGCACCGGTAAGTTTAGTGCTTATTATGTTCATTATATACTTTATTTCGGGTATTAAAAAGTGGATTTATTGGGCTTTTGGGTTGATGTTATTTTTCTCAAATCCATTTATTGCTCAGACTGTTATGGGATGGTATGAAATTGACCCTATAAGAATTGAAAAAGGCAAAAAATATGATGGCATTATAATTTTAGGTGGATTTATTTCAAATGTGGATGTTGATGGAGAAAACAGAGCGGTATTTAGTGATGGAAATGACCGAATGATGCAGGCTTTGTATTTATTTAAGAATAAAGTTTCGAATCGAATCATTTACACAGCGGGAAGAGATACTATTTTCACCAAATATTCTCCTGAAGCATTATTAGGCAAGGAATATTTAATGAAATCAGGTATACCGGATACCTGTATCTGGGCGGAAATAAGGTCGATTAACACCTTTGAAAATGCCTATTTAACTAAGGAAATGTTGCAAAAGAAAGATCCAAACTGGAAGAAAAAAGAATATTTAATTTTAACTTCCGCCTTTCATATGCGCAGAGCTATGGCTTGTTTTGAAAAACAAGGATTTCAGGTTACAGCCTATTCTACTGACATGCGTTCGAGCAGAAGTAAGTTTTCAGTATTAAATACCATAATGCCTACATATGGTGGATTTGAAATCTGGACTTTCTTATTAAAAGAATGGATTGGCTTGGTTGTATATCAATTAAAAGGTTACATCTAGATTTTCCCATTTCAGCAGGCCCAATATAAAAACTTAGCTTCATTTTAGACTTTATTGCACACTCAACTAATAATTAATCAATTCATTCATGATAATTTAATAGTTTCTTGTAATTTTGCGCCCCGAAAGAAAAAGAGAAAACAATGAGTAACATTACATTTACTATGATTAAACCAGATGCCGTTGCTAACGGACATACTGGAAAAATCATCGATCAAATTATCCAATCAGGATTCAAAATTGTAGCAATGAAATACATCCATTTAAGCAATGAAATGGCTGGTTCATTCTATAATGTTCACAGAGAAAGACCATTTTTCAATGATTTAGTTAGCTTTATGACAAGCGGACCAATAGTTGCGGCTGTTTTAGAGAAAGACAATGCTGTATCTGATTTCCGTAAATTAATTGGAGCAACTGACCCATCTAAGGCAGATGCAGGAACAATCAGAAATTTATATGCAAAATCAATCGATGCTAATGCCATCCATGGTTCAGACAGCGATGAGAATGCTGCAATTGAAGCAAGTTTCTTCTTCTCAGCATTCGAAAGATTCTAAATCGAAATTCTTAATAAACAAAAAAGTCGACCTAGGTCGACTTTTTTGTTTTAGAGCACAGCTAAGATTTTTACAATTTTAAAAAATCAGTGTTTCCATAGAGTTATTTTACAATTTTAAACTCAACCCTTCTGTTTCTTTGGCGTCCCTCAGCAGT
>JBMLOK010000154.1:0-3147 GCA_049243005.1 Bacteroidia bacterium
GGTAACACCTGGGAAAGTATGTCGTTGCCAAGTCTTTTAAAACCTCACTCTAATCAGTGAGGTTTTTTTTTGTACCTTTTTTGGAATGTTAATCAAATGCTCATATATTTGTTATTATATTTAACAATTATGAAGGTTTATTTTGGTCATAATCTCAAATTTCTTCGAAATCGCGCTAAGTTATCGCAGGAGCAATTGGCTTTGGAGTTTAATATCACCAGGTCGAAATTAAATAGCTACGAGAATGAAGTGGCTTTAAATCCTCCTATAGATTTTATACTTCAAATTTCTAAACATTTCGAAGTTCCGATAGAAGCTTTATTACTCAATAACCTCGAAAATTCTGAGTTTAAATTGAGAGAATTAAACCAGGAATTTATTAGTGGTAGTAAATTACGTGTTTTAGCAACTACTATTGATTCCAATAATAAGGAGAACATCGAACTAGTTCCTTTAAAAGCTAAAGCAGGATACCTAGCTGGTTATAATGATCCTGAGTTTATTGGAAGTTTGCCCAATTTTCAATTGCCTTTTTTATCAAAAGAAAGAAAGTACAGAGCTTTTCAAATTGATGGAGATTCAATGTTACCGATTAAACATGGCAGTTATGTTGTAGCAGAATATGTTACCAACTGGCATGAAATAAAAACAGGTGATGCCTATGTTTTAATCACCCAAAATGAAGGTGCTGTGTTTAAAATTGTAACAAATAATTTGGCGGCAAAACGTTCTTTAAATCTTCAATCTCTTAATCCAATTTATTCACCTTATGATATTCCAATTAAAGAGGTCTTCGAAGTTTGGAAATTCATCAATTATTTTAGTCAGGAATTACCTGAACCAATTAGTACAAACGACCAAATACTTCAACGTTTAGCAGCTGTTGAAAGTCGTTTGAGTGGTTTTGTAGATTAGGGAATTCATCGCTAATTTGATTTAAAACGGTTAATGTTTTTAATAAAAAGATAATTATTTTCAAATCAGTTTGAGCCTAAGCAATGACAGAATTAGAGAAATATATTCATACTTATTTTGGCGTTGGTTTAGATGACTTATCCAAAATTAGCTCGCTTTTTAAACCGGTAACCTTAAAAAAAGGAGATTTTTTCCTTAAAACTGGAAGGCTTTCAGATAGATTGGGTTTTGTTCAAAGCGGCATCATTAGAGAATATGTAAATCTGGATGACAAGGAAGTAACCAAGTGGATTTCAACCAAAGGCTACTTTGTAGTTGATTTAGCTAGTTTCGTTTTTGATAAGTCTGCAAGGTGGAATATTCAAACATTAACCGATTGCGAAATTTATATCATCAATAAAAAAGATTACCAAAAAATAGGTGAAGTAGTTCCTCGATGGATGGAATTAGAGAAACTATTTATTGCAAAATGTTTCACCGTTTTAGAAGATAGAGTTTTGCAACATTTGTCTCTGACAGCTGAAGAGAGGTATCATCAACTTTATGATTTCAATAAAGAATTGTTTCAACAAGTGCCATTGCAATACCTTGCCTCCATGCTAGGTATGACGCCTGAAACTTTTAGTAGAATTAGAAAAAAGGCAATGAAATAAACTTCTTGATTTTTGTCAAGAGCAAGCCTTGATTTTGTGACAACCTTTGTATTGTTAAATCAAACAAATGAAAATCATTTCAAAATCAATTCTATTATCAGCAATTAGCTTCATAATATCATCAGGCTTATTTGCTCAAAACAATTCTACAATGAAACAAATTAACACCAATGCTCCTGTAAAGTGCAGCAAAACAATTCTTATTAATGCCAGTCCTGAAAAGGTTTGGTCTGTTTTAACCAATATTAACAACTGGGCAAACTGGCAACCTGAGATTAGTAAAGTTCAATTATTTGGAGAGTTAAAGCCGGAATCTCCTTTTAATTGGAAAACCGGTGGTGCCATAATTCATTCAACTTTACATACTGTTGATCTAAATAAAAACTTTGGATGGACAGGTAAAACTTTTGGGATGTATGCCATTCATAACTGGACTCTAACAGAAGTAAATGGACAAACCAAAGTTACAGTTGATGAAAGTATGGAAGGTTTTTTAGCAAAACTTTTTAAAAAGTCTTTTAATAAAAACCTTGAAAAAGGCATGCAAAATTGGTTGGAATTCTTGAAGAAAGAATGTGAAAAATAGTTGAATATTTAAGCTGATTAAATGATCCAACAGAGCCTAATTGTTTGTTTTCCAAATTGATAATATTTTTTCTTACATATTATCAATTTGGAAAACAATCTCAAGTATTAAATATAAGAGATTGATTAAAGCTCAACCTCATTTTGCAATTTTCCTTTGGCAAAATCAGCAGCAAAATCAACAAATACTTTATAAGCAGGAGTGAAGGAGAATTTTAAATCACCATTTCTTTCTGTGATATTTCTTCTTGCTAAAGTGCGTACAAAATCTCTTCTGCTTTCGCCATTTTTAAGTTGGTTATTATTGCTGATTAATTCCGCATAAGCACTATTCTCAAAGTATTCGTCAACTTTTTCATGTTCAAATTCAGCATATTGAATTTCTTCTAAAAAGTTCTTTCCATCTTTATCAAGTTCATAGCTTAAAATAGCAAAGAATAAACAGATATCTCTACTCAACTGTTCTCCTGTTTCATAAGAAAGAATGAATCCAAAATCTGTTTTTATTTCCAGTTCATATCCAAAACTTTCTTTAAAAAATTTGTTGTAAAAATCCTGGTTCTCCTTCAATGAGGTGAATTTTTGATCACTGGCAAGGATGAATTTCCCGCCCATTAAATCACTAACAATGTCTTTATGATATCTAGGAAATTCCATATCTGTTTATTTTAATTTTTGGCACTCTTAAATTCATTTGGCTGGTTCTAATTAAACTTCTGTCATCATTTGCATCTACTTCTAAACTTATTCCATCTTCGAATAAAAGTGCTGTAAGTGCAAAAAGTTTATCTGTTTCAATTTGTTCGTATTCCGATTTTAATGTTAATCCACACCATTCAAAAAAGCTATCCAACGGTAACTGCTGCATCATTTTATCTTTATACAAATCTTTATTAAATACCCATTTGTCAGAGGAAGCACGTGGATCTTCTAAAATGATTGTTTCTTCGTTTTCAAATTGCTGAACATATTCCTGGGCATTTAAATACATATC
>JBMLOK010000154.1:3247-12751 GCA_049243005.1 Bacteroidia bacterium
GTTTCTCTCACCATACATCGCATTCACCTTTTCATTGATGTTGATTTTACCTGCATTTGGATAAATAAAATAATACTTCCCAAAACCAGCAACAGCATCCGGAGCTGCAAAAATTGGAATAAAATGATGCTCCTTACAGAATCTTACTAATTCAGGACGGTTTTGTTTATCTATTGTTGCTACCTCATCAATAAACAAAGCAATTCTGTTTTCATCATCGTTTAAGGCAAGTCGGTTAATGATATTCATAATAATCATTAAACGAATCATTTTATCGGTACCATCTGATTCAATTTGCTCGTTTAAATCAACAGGTTTAGTTGTACCTTTTCTTGTTAAGTGTAAGGTAATATCAAACAAATCATCAAACTCGATTTTACGGCCTGAATCCAGGTAATTATCAAGTACTTTTAGGTTTTCTGAATGATCGAATTCAAACATCAATTGACCACGAACTTGTTGAATAGAACTAATCTTTTTCACCTCTTCAACCAATCTTTTATTATCAACCAATTCAATGGTTAATGATTCAATATCAGAAATTCTGGCTTGTGATAATTTGCTATTGAATTTATTGTAAACAAACTCTTTAAACTCTTCATATCGCTTCAATAAAGTAAAAGCCGGATTTGCAAATTGGGTTGAAATACTTTCCAATAAACTTGAAATCGAGCGCTCCTTATCATCTATTAATGCAATTTCTTCTTCAACATATTTTATAAAATCAACTTCATCTGCAAAAGTAGATTGTAGTTTATCTCTTAATTTTTCGAATAGTTTATCCTTAGAAACTTTTAGTTCGTTTCTATCGCTCATATTGATTTGAACCTTTTTATATAGATTATCCAAATCATCTGAAGTTTCATATTCTTCTCCGGCCAGTCCAAAGGTATCCAAGGTTTGTTTGTATTCCTGTAACTCTCTGATTCTTCTTTCTCTTTTATCTTTTTCAACAATCATTTCCTGCACTTCTAATTGCTTTTTTGCAATAGAATCAGCAAGTCTTTTTTGCTCATTTTCTAATTTCTGATTTTCTTCATTTAGGGTGCTTAGTTCCTGTTTTAATTTTTCAATCGATTTTTGAACAGAAGGTTTACTCTTGATTTTTTGAATCTTCAATTTGATTTCCTCCATCTCTTCCTGGATGGCTTTTAAATCATTTTGAGATTTTTCAAAGTCCCTTACAACCTCAAAAAGTGCTTGCTGATTTTTTAAATCTAATTTTGCATTGGCTAATAATTCCTTGATTTCATCTACTGATTGAAAATCTTTTGGAGATAGATTTTTAGAAATATCAATTTCTCCATCAAATATTTTTAGGCTATCTGTAACTTTATGAATGGCTTTGATAACCTGATCACCGGGTAAACTTTTAATTTCTTCACTTAAGATTGCATTTAATAATTTTCGATTTTCTTTATTACCTGAAATTTTATTAATCAATAAGTTACTGTAATTTTTTACCTGATTTTCGAACCTTGAAATCTGGTCATTTAATTGGTCGATTCTGAATTCAATCTGACGGCTGTTCAATTTTTGAACCTCAACCATTGTAATCCTACTTTCAACTTCTTTTCTTTTTTTATCAAGATTAGCCAGAGCTTCATTTAATAGTTCAATTGGGGCAAATGAATTAATAATTTTTAGTTCATTTTCTTTTTCATTTAAAGAATAGGCTCTACTTTTAATTTCAGATTCTTTACCACCAATTTTTCTATCGAAATCAGCTTTTTGAGGAATTAAATCCTCATTGATATCCATGTTTATTTTAGCAATGAATTGATTCTTTTCAACCAATTGTGCTTGTAAAGATGGTAGGGTTGTTTCGTAATTTTTAGTAAAACCATAGAATAATTGGTCGATGATACGAGCTTTTGCATTGTACTGACTTACAACTTCTCTAAAATCATCGAATTCATTTTTTACCGATTTAAGGTTCCTGATTTCGTTATTAATTTTTCTTAAATCAACAATGTCTTTTTTGTTTTTCTGAGAAAAATTCAACATTTCATTTTCCCTGTTATCAGCAATAATTAGAGCTTCTTTCAGGTTTTTATTGGTGATAAGTTTAGTGTTGATGAGGTATCTGTAAATACGGGAAAAGTTATTACTTAAGCCTTCTGTTTTAACAGTATCTTCTAACCAAACAACTCCATTGTTTCTGCGACCTCTTTGGTAAACGGTATTAAAAACTTCACGTTTATCTTTAAACTGTTCAAATTCAACGCCTCTTTCAGCAATAGCTGCTTGAACTTCATCAAATTTTAATAAACGTTTATCGGAACCAACAAAATATTCTTCTTTGTATTCGCTATTAAATTTGAAATACTCCAGTTCACTATCACTATTTCTTTTAACTAGAATGCAGTAATATGATTTTTTAAAGATTTCAAAAACGATATAACTCTGATTGTGATTAGGGAAATAATGGTGCAATGTTTCTTTATCACCCCTTCTTTGACCGGAAAAAGTCATTTTATTTCCATCAATAATAAAAAGGAAATTGAGGGCATAAATCAGGGTACTTTTTCCAATATTGTTTGGGCCAACCAGTTGCAAACTATCACAATCGTTTAGTCTGATTTCTGCTTTTCCATAAACTTTGGAATTGAGGATGGTAAGGGACGTTAACATGCTTTTAATTTGAATTAAAAGGAGCAAATTAATTACCAAAAGCGACAAGAAACTCACACAAAACCCACAATTTAAATTGTATAATATACTTGCTTAATGCACAATAAGTTTAGAGAGAATCCGGTATTTTAAATAATAAAATTTGGTTTTCGTTAAGTTCTTGATAAGCATAGTCGTAGCAAGCAAATTGGGTAGAATTACTTTCTTTTTTAATAGTTTGTGTGTGGTAACCAAAATGAAAGCCCATTTCAAGCAAACTTCTTTTTTCAATGGTTGGCTGACTGTTTTGCTTTTGGAAGAATTTAGCCAGAATTTTTCTGTTTTTAAGAAGAATGTAGTGGATTTGTCTCCTCAAGTTGGTTTGATCAGGAGCTTTTTTGTGATGAAATGTACTTCTACAATTATCGTCACAGAACTTTTTATCGATTCTACCTTTTAGTGGTTCTCCGCAATTCTGACATTTTTTCATATTCATGGTTAATTTTTTCAGAAAATTACCATTGAATAGATTATCTGCCTCCAAAAATTAAACTTCCAACTCTAATCATTGTACTACCACAATCGGCCGCAATGCCATAATCACCGCTCATTCCCATGGATATTTCTTTGAAATTTTCATCGTTTTTGAAAAATGAAGATTTAAGGGATTCATGAATCGATTTAAGGTTTAAAAATTCGTTTTTAATGATTTCCTTATTTTCTGTATTGGTCGCCATTCCCATTACACCACAAATTTGAATATTATTTAGATTGTATAGTTGTTTTTGCTTGATTAATTCAATTGCTTCAGCCTCACTTAAACCAAATTTAGTTTCTTCTTTGGCGATATAAATCTGTAGTAAAACATTGATAATGCAATTGTTTTTAAGAGCTTCTTTATTTATGACTTCCAATAGTTTATAAGAATCTATTGAATGAATCATGCTTACAAAAGGAGCAATATATTTTACTTTATTTGTTTGAAGATGTCCAATCAGATGCCATTCAATATCTTTTGGCAAATTTTCGTATTTAGAAACAAGTTCCTGAACTTTGTTTTCACCAAATATTCTTTGACCGGCTTCATAAGCTTCTAAAATTAAACTTTCGGGTTTAGTTTTACTTACGGCAATTAGTTTAACTTTGTGGCCCGTTTCTTGTTGTATTTTTTCAATATTTGCTCCAATCATAATCTATGTTAAGAAAATTCAAATATCTGTTAATGCTTTCATTTCTGATAACTTTATCATGTAATGCAGGTAAGTCTGAAATAGTAAAAGCACCTGATGATTTATTGAATCGTCAGCAAATGTCTGCAATTCTAACTGATATTCATGTTGCTGAATCGAAAGTAAATGCACTGAATATTTTTGGGGATTCTCTGATTCAATCGAATTTAGATCACTATGCGATTGTTTTTGCGAAGAATAATTGCTCTCAGGATCAATTTCGCTCGAGTTTTAGTTATTATTTGAGTGTTCCGGTTGATTTAGATAGTATTTATATTGATGTTTTAAATAATTTGACATTGCTCGAAGCCCAACATCAAGCAGGATATATTCAGGAAAAACAGGGTCCGGCTGATTCATCTGTGATGACGAAACCGAACTAATTTTGTTTAGTGTTGTTGATTATAAAAAAGTAGAAAATTGCCTTATCCAAAAAACTTAGAAAATAAACTCGAATTCGACCAGGTTAAAGAACTCGTGAGTGCCCGCTGCTTATCTGTTATGGGGCAGCAATATGTTTCAAAAATTCGATTTGTAAATCGTATTGATTTATTGGCTAAAATGCTTGAACAAACAAAAGAGTTCAAAACCATTTTAAGCGAAGACAATACATTTCCTTCAGAAAATTATTACGATATCAGCATTGCTTTAGCCAAAGCCAGAATTGAAGGAATTTGGTTGCTTGAGGAAGAATTACACCAAATGAAACTGGTGCTGATGTCTTTTCTTCAAATCACTAAATTTCTCAGAGAAAGAGGTGGTAAATATCCTCAACTTGAATCTTTACTTGAAGGTTTGATTTATAATGATATCCTAATTCGTAGAATAGAACGTGTATTAGATAATGAAGGTGTAATGCGTCCAAATGCAAGCCCGGAATTATCAAAAATTTCTTCTAAAATCAACGAGAAAGAAACTGAAATCCGTAAAAGAATCAATCGCCTTTTTGAGAAAAATACTACATTAGGTTATTTAACTGATAATATCGGAATTACTATTCGTGATGGTAGATTGGTATTGCCTGTTTTGGCTGAACATAAACGACATGTTCCGGGCTTTGTGCATGATGAATCTCAAACAGGGCAAACAGTTTATATTGAGCCTACAGATTGTTTTGAATTCAATAATATTCTAAGGGAATTACAAATAGCTTATCGTCGTGAACGTGAAAGAATTTTATTGGATTTAACAGATCAAATCCGACCACATTTACAAGAACTAGAGCAAAATCTTAACCGCATGGGCTTGTACGATTTTATTCGTGCTAAAGCTTTATTGGCTCTCGAAATGAAAGCTGATATGCCGATTTTGAGTAAACATCCAGGACTAGAAATGTACCAAGCTTATCATCCATTGTTGAGAATGAGTCATGATAAACAAAAAGTTGAAACGGTTCCACTTTCTATCAAACTTAATCCAGAAAAACATATTGTCGTAATTTCTGGTCCAAATGCCGGAGGTAAATCTGTTTGTTTAAAAACAGTAGGTTTACTTCAATACATGTTACAGTGTGGATTTTTAATTCCTTGTCAGAGCCACAGTGTAATGGGTGTTTACAAGGAAATGATGGTTGATATTGGTGATGAACAAAGTATCGAAAATGACTTGAGTACTTATAGTTCTCATTTGTTACATATGAAGAGCTTTTGTGATTTTGCTGATGGTAAAACATTGTTTTTAATTGATGAATTTGGAACAGGAACTGACCCTCAATTTGGTGGTCCTTTAGCTGAAGCAATTCTTCATCACCTAACACAAAAAAGAGCACATGGTGTAGTTACAACCCATTTTAGTAACCTTAAACATTTTGCGGCGAATACCAACGGACTTGAAAATGCATCGATGTTATTTGATCATGAAAGAATGCAACCACTTTACAGATTGGAAGTAGGTAAACCGGGAAGTTCTTATGCTTTTGAATTGGCAACAAAAAGTGGTTTACCTGAACACATCATCAATTATGCTAAAAACAAAGTTGGTGGTAAACAAAGGCGTGTTGATGATTTATTGCTTGATTTAGAGAAAGAACAAAAACAGGTTCATGATTTAAAAGATAAACTAAGAGAAAAAGAAGCCAAAGCAGAAAAATTGGTTCAACAATACGACCAACTAAAAGCAGGCATTGAAGCCAATAAACGTGAACTAATCAAAAAAGCAAAACAGGAAGCATTATCGGTAATTAGTGAAGCAAATAGTAAAGTAGAAGCTGTTATTCGTGAATTAAAAGAAAAACAAGCCGATATTGAAAGTCAACGTAAAGCCCGCACCGAAATTAAGGAGCAGCTTGTTGAATTGAAAAGTTTTGTTGATGAAGAAGAAAAAGTTGAGCGAGAAGAAAAAGCTATAAAAACAAAAATTGTTGATGGCGAAATTAAAGTAGGTTCATCAGTTAAAATTCAAGATCAGGACAATATTGGAGAAGTATTGGAACTGAATAAAAACAAAGCCGTTATTGCATTAGGCGGATTAAGAACTACAGTTGATTTAAAGAAGCTACAATTGGTTGAGACGCCAGCATCACAAAAACCAAGAATAAGTGAAGCGGCAAAAGGTATCGATATGAATGAAAAGATGAAGTATTTTCAGCCTGAATTAAACCTGATTGCTAAAAGGGGAGAAGAAGCTGTTAAAGAACTTCGTAATTATTTAGATGATGCTTATTTATTGGGAATAAAAGAAGTAAGAATTGTTCATGGTAAAGGATATGGCATCTTAAGAAAATTAGTACGAGAACATTTGCAATCGAATAAATTGGTAGCCTCAGTAAAAGATGAACACATAGACTTTGGTGGGGATGGAGTAAGTTTAGTTACCTTGAACCATTAACTCTTCTACTAAATAAACTATAGTTTTTTTTGATAAGATCTGTTAAATCTCTTTAATCAAGGATTTTCAATAGATCTTATCAAATTCATTCCATCTTTTTTTAGATGTTAAATTATGCTTTTTAATACTCGTGAGAAAGGATTATTTCTATCCGCATGTAAACCACAAGTATTGTTATTAAATCCCAAATATAAATTGAGAATTATTTTAAATAATTTTTGGATTTAAATTGCTCTAATCAATGAAATTAATGACCCGAAGGTGGTCATATGTTTATAGAAAATGTTGTTAGCCAAACACCACGAAGTCTCAACGACCACGGTCGTTTTGGAAGAGGGTAGGTGCTATTAAATTTTCTTGTAAAGAAGCGGATAATCATTTTTCTTTTTAGCATGATTTGAATTGAAGATTTATTCTTCGTTCTCCATCAAAAAATTGAATAACAATACTGAGCTTTCAATCTAGCCCTCATTAAAAACGGTTAATTTTATTCAAACCTTTTTTGACCTTATTTTAATTAGACGGTTTTAAATAAATCGTATATAAGTATAAAATAATCTGCCCAAAATAGTAGAGTTGTTTCAAATTGGGAATATTTTTTGATTTTCGAACTTTTGTAAATTACTGATATTCATGCGCTTGTTTGTTTTGGCATAGCTTTGGCAATATGCTTGTCAAATAAAAACCATGAAAAATCAATTTGTAATCCTACTATTAACTTTAACTGTCCTAGGGGCATGTAAAAAAGATTTAGTTTCGAAATACAACGAAACAAACAGTACCGGAATTTCTTCTTCAACGAATGTTTCAAGCATGAAGGATATTAAAGTTCCTGATGGCTTTAAATGGGAAACAACAAAAACATATAATTTGGATATCACATTCAAAACTCCAAGTGATGAATTGGTTGAATCGTCATTAGTTAAAGTAATGACAGATTCTTACTATAACAAAGGAGAAGTTTTATTAAAAGCTTCAACAGGTGCAAACGGAAATATCAAAACTCAAATTACGCTTCCTGCAACAATGAAACAATTGGTTTTAAACGTTGCTTATTTAGGATTACCAAGAGATATCATTGTTGATTTAAATTCAACTAATATTAAACATCAGTTTGGTGGAACAAATTCGGATCCAATAACTACTGTTGTAAATGTAGTACCTGGTAACAAATCTTTAGGTAAAGGTTCTTCAAACAAATTCAATGTCGTTCCTTCTAACCGCACTTGGAATTCTAATGGAGTTCCTAATTATAAAGAATCTTTGAACGATAATATAAGTCAGACTTTATTGGCTAATATTCATGCAGCTTTGCCTGAGGGTACTCCTGTTAATCAAAGTTCTCCTATGTTTGATGAGTCTGCAGTAAGAGTTATAAAAGTAAATCAAACCGCTGATGTATTCGTGACTTTTGTGAGTGAAGATGCTGGTTATAGAAATGTTTTATTTTACTATACTTATAATGAAAACAATCCTCCTTCTTCTGTTAATGATATCTCTAATTACACAGTTGTTTTTCCTAATACTTCATTTGTTGGTTCTGGTGGTGGATTGGTTTCAGGCAATAAAGTAAAGTTAGGAAATTTTCCTGCTGGAACAGTTATTGGATATGGTATTGCTGCTGATGGTTGGTGGGGTGGTTCTTTTGGCTTTAATGGTGTAACTGAAGGTAATTGGGTTTTGTTTGGTGATAAAAGTTTAAATCCTGAATCAAATCCTAGTCAGAAACAACATATGGTGCTTTTAAATGATGCGCAAAATGACAGATTCATCATGGCTTTTGAAGATATAAGAAGAGATATGGGATCTGATAATGATTTTAATGATGTAGTTTTTTATACAACTTCAAATCCTGCTAATGCAATTGATGACAATGATGTTCCTCCTTTGAACAATGCAGATGACCAGGATAACGATGGTGTTGATGATGTTGATGATGAATATCCAACTGATCCTAATAAAGCGTTTAATAATCCTACTGGTACTGGTTCAATTGCTTTCGAAGACCAATGGCCATCAACAGGTGATTACGATTTGAATGATGTTGTTGTAAACTATAACTACAATGTTGTAACAAATGCTGCTAACAAAGTTGTAAGAGTAGAAGGTAGTTTAACTCTTCGTGCAACAGGTGGTTCTTTCCAAAACGGATTTGGTGTTCAGTTCCCTGTTGAAAGAAGCAAAGTTAGCGGTGTAACAGGTGCTACTTTAGAAGCAGGACAAACAAACGCAGTTTTAGTATTATTCCAAAACATGCGCAACGAAATGACCAACTGGAATACAGTTAAACCAGGTGGAACTAGTCCTGCAGTAACTTACAATATTGCTTTCAATGTAAGCAATGGTCCAACATTGGCAGCATTCGGATTAAGTTGTTACAATCCATTTATCTGGAACGGAAGTATGGGTAGAGGATATGAAATTCACTTAGCTGGAAAAACTCCAACAGATTTAGCTAATGGTTCAGTATTCGGAACTAACAGAGATGGAAGTAATATCGCAACTGGTGATACTTATGTAAGCAAAAACGGAAGATTACCATGGGCAATTCAAACACCTGCTAACTTTAGCTATCCAAAAGAAAAAGCCGATATCAATACAGCTTATAGCAAGTTTGCTAGCTGGGTAGTATCAGGTGGAACATTATTCACAGATTGGTACTCAAATACCAGTGGATACAGAAACGCAGAAAATATTTATTAATCGAAAGAAGAAATAATTAGAATAATCAATAAGAATGTGAAGCTACATTCAAATAGAAATTAGATCGTTACCGACTCAACCTTTACTTACAAAAAGCCCCGCTCATTAGCTTGAGCGGGGCTTTTTGTAAGTA
>JBMLOK010000155.1:0-1743 GCA_049243005.1 Bacteroidia bacterium
GTTGCCATAATAGCTACTTGTGGTTGGTTGATAATAGGTGTTCCCATTACATTTCCAAATCCACCAACATTGGTAATTGTAAAGGTACCACCGCTAATTTCATCAGGACTTAATTTATTAGCTCTAGATCTGGTTGCTAAATCATTTACCATTTTGGTTAATCCAACCAAATTCATCATATCGGCATTTTTAATTACCGGTACAATTAGGTTTCCACTAGGTAAAGCAGCTGCCATTCCTACATTAATATTTTTACGTTTGATGATATTGGTTCCATCAACCGAAACATTAATCATTGGGTAATCTTTGATTGCTTTTACAACGCACTCAATGAACATTGGAGTGAAAGTAATTTTCTCTCCTTCACGTTTTTCATAAATGCCTTTTGCTTTGTTTCTCCACATTACCATATTGGTAACATCGGCTTCAACAAATGAAGTTACATGCGGACTTACATGTTTACTCATTACCATATGATCGGCAATCAGTTTACGCATGCGGTCCATTTCAATTACTTCATCACCACCACTTAAACTTACTGCAGGTTTTGCAGGAGCTGTGGCAGGTTTAGCAGCAGGTGCTTCTACTTTTGTAGTTTCTACTGATGCACTTTCAACAGGCGCAGCAACTACAGCTGGAGCTGAAGAACGATTGGCAACATAATCAAGAATGTCTCTTTTAGTTACTCTTCCTTCGCTACCTGTACCTGGAATATTTTCTAATTCTGCCATACTGATATTTTCAGTTTTGGCGATATTTAATACCAATGGAGAATAAAATCTGCTTCCTGAACTTGCAACTGTTGCCGCTGCTGTTTCAACTTGTTTGGTAATTTGTTGAACAGGAGTTGCGATTGCAGCAGGAACAGCTTCCGCTTTTGGAGCCGGTGCAGATGCAGCAGAACCTTCCATTTCAATAATGGCTATAGGCGCATTCACTGCTACTACATCACCATCGTTGAATAATTTCTTCTTTAAAATTCCTGCTTTAGGCGATGGAACTTCAGAATCAACTTTGTCGGTTGCGATTTCTAATACTGTTTCATCTACAGCTATTGCATCACCCTCATTCTTGGTCCAACGGATAATGGTGGCTTCGGCAATACTTTCGCCCATTTTGGGCATCACCAATTGAAATTCAGACATGTAATTTTAATTATTTTGAAGATGGTTACTTATTCTATTTCTTTTTCAGTTTAATCTTTGTTTTTACCAAAGCTTAAAGGTCCAATATAAAAAATAAAATAGAGTTTCCTTCTGTGCCAACAAATTTATCTGAAATTCCCGATTGAAAAAATTTTTCAGGATTTTATCTTATCTATCAAGCAATTAAATCTAAAACCAATGCCAATTTATTCGAATTTCGCCTATTTCCAGTCGAATTGCATTTCAACCAACCTTTTATACAAGCCATTTTCCGACTGTATTAAAGCATCGTGTGTGCCTGTCTCCTGAACAATTCCTTTGTCAATTACCACAATTTGATTTGCATTTCGTACTGTCGACAACCTATGTGCAATAACAAATGAGGTTCTGCCTTTCATTAATCTTTCTAAAGCTTCTTGAACCAATTGTTCACTTTCACTATCCAAAGAACTGGTTGCTTCATCTAAAATTAAAATTGCCGGATTCTTTAATATGGCTCTAGCTATGGCTATTCTTTGTCGCTGACCACCAGATAATTTTACACCTCTTTCACCTACAATGGTTTCATATCCTTCAGGAAATTTTTGGATAAACTCCT
>JBMLOK010000156.1:0-1351 GCA_049243005.1 Bacteroidia bacterium
TTTGGAAATTCATTACCTGTATCGGTAAATCCAAAATTGGCTGAAGAATTAAAAACTTATGGCATTACCGATTATAGTGGAATGGTCCCAAATGAATTATTCACTTGGACCAATTTGTTTACCATTAAAGGATTTATTATGATGGTTGTAGGTGGTTTTTTAGTAGGTTTTGGAACCAGATATGGCGGCGGATGTACAAGTGGTCATGCCATTATGGGAATTAGTACTTTGCAATGGCCTTCATTAGTTGCTACCTGTTGCTTTATGGCAGGTGGTATATTAATGGCCAATTTTGTTTTACCTTATATCCTTACACTTTAATCTTTTTAAAATGGAAAATACGAATATCAATGTTGTAGATTTAAAAGATGAAGATCTTTTGTTAAGAGAACAAGATGCCATGTGTGTGAACGAAAGTAAACTCGAACACAAATGGTATCACAATTTAAAATACGTAGCAGTAGGAATTGGTTTCGGAATTATTTTTGTAAAAGCTGAAATCATTAGTTGGTTCAGAATTCAGGAAATGTTCAGGTTTCAATCATTCCACATGTATGGTGTAATTGGAAGTGCGATTATTGTAGGAATGTTATCAGTTCTCATCATAAAAAAGTTTAATATCAAAACTATTTATGGTGAAACAATCATCTTTCAAACCAAAGAATTCAATAAAGGAAATATCTACGGAGGTTTATTGTTTGGATTAGGTTGGGCTATAACAGGCGCTTGTCCCGGACCATTATTCGCTCAGATTGGAAGTGGTGCAAGTGTTATCGCAATTACTTTGTTAAGTGCAATTGCTGGTACATGGGTTTATGGTTATTTCAGAGATAAATTACCTCATTAATTTTTTCGGATTTTATGTCGGCAAATGAATTTAATGATAAACTTACTCGAATAGTAAAATTACTAATGTTGGTAATGTTGGTTTTTGTTCTTACTATTTTGGTTTCGACTTTATTCTTACTAGGTTTTTTTAATGGTAAAAGTGAAGACAAATCTCAAAGTGAATCTTCAAAACCTTTAGAAAATAGTTCTGAATTTTGGTTAGCTCCAGATGTCAATTCTATTTCTGATGACAAACAAAAAGACTTAGTACTTTATGGCAAAGAATTAATTGTTCATACCTCAAAATATTTGGGTCCGAAGGGAAGTGTCAATCAGATTTCAAATGGAATGAATTGTCAGAATTGCCATTTGGATGCAGGAACAAAAGTATTTGGAAATAATTATGGTTCAGTTGCCGCAAATTATCCAAAATACAGAGCTAGAAGTGGTAAAGAAGAAGATATTTATAAAAGAGTAAATGATTGTTTTGAAAGAAGTTTAAATGGCAAGGCTCTTGATACTT
>JBMLOK010000157.1:0-1134 GCA_049243005.1 Bacteroidia bacterium
CCTAATAAAGAATCATTCTTTTTGACAGTAACCAGTTCCGGAATTTGGAAGAAACATGTTTTGGTATTTCTTAAACCAATTTTCTCCAGAGCCTCTTTTTTACTTTCTTCAAAATCGCGGTTTCTTTGAATACGTTTGAATAAGTTCTTACCCTGAAACTTCGTAAGTTTAGAGGAAATCATAGGTTCAGAAGCATATTCAAATTCAGCTTCTGAATACTTGAATTGTAGTTTCAGCGCAATTTCATCTTCATAAAAATGCACCATAGTAAGAAAAGCTTTGCCATAAGGTTTTGATGTTTCAATGCCAAAACAATCGGATTTTACATCATACTTTTCTACCAGCTGAGAAACAAATTTTTGAAGATAATTCTCTTCGGCATTTCTGGGAATTTGAATGTATCGTTTATTAAGGAATGGCAGTAGTTTTTTGCCATCAACACGTTTTTCAAAATCAATGAGTTTATCTTGAACCAATAACCAGGCAGGACTTAAACAAACAACCTGCGCACCTTTGTACATAAATTCAACCTTTTCGCCTTTATAACGAATGGTTGGATAATAACGAATTCCTTCAGGATTGTCTTTAAAATGAAACCAAACATTTCCCGGTTCAGTTGCCACCTCAATTTTTACTGAAGTTGGATTATTGTCATTGCCAGTTTTGTAAATGGTTTCACCTCTTAATTTCACTAAAACCTTATGAATTCTTTCCTGAATAAAAGGTTTAATTCTTTCGTCTAAAAGAGCTGGTGTACAATATTTACTAAAAAATTCAGCCGTTCTGATTTTCTTTTTTGTCTCAGTATTAAACTTTTTAAAGATGAAGTCATCATCTACTTCATCCAGAATTTTTATTAATTCAAATTGAAAAGAACTGATATTCTTAGCAAAATAATCAGCTGTTTTAGAGAAAATTCTTTGATGAGTTAAGGTAAATGCACCTCTTCCATTCACTTGAACAACGTGAGGTTCAAGCATCAAACCCATTTGGGGATGCTCCACTAAAGTGAATACCAAAGCGAATGGTTGTGTGTTAACTACCAGCAAAAACTAATTACATTAAGGTAGCCAAGATAAACCTAAGAAATGGAATTGAAAAAAGAAAAATGAAATTGGGGGAAAATTATTTTAT
>JBMLOK010000158.1:0-22765 GCA_049243005.1 Bacteroidia bacterium
TTCATATCTTTTGCAATCGCATCAGTTGAGTTGATTTTCGCAGCTCTTTCTAATAAACGACTATGCAAGTAGAATACGTCACCAGGATAAGCCTCACGGCCCGGAGGACGACGTAATAACAATGATACTTCACGATAAGCAACCGCTTGTTTTGATAAATCATCATAGATTACCAAAGCAGGGCGACCTGTATCACGGAAGAATTCACCGATTGCAGCACCAGCCATTGGAGCAAAGAATTGCATTGGAGCCGGATCTGAAGATGTTGCAGCTACGATGATTGTGTAAGGCATTGCACCACGCTCTTCAAGTGTTTTTACAACCTGAGCAATGGTAGATGCTTTTTGTCCACAAGCAACATAAATACAATATACAGGTTGACCTGCTTCGTAGAATTCTTTTTGGTTGATGATAGTATCGATACATACAGCAGTTTTACCTGTCTGACGGTCACCAATAACTAACTCACGTTGACCACGACCAACTGGAATCATCGCATCAATAGCTTTGATACCTGTTTGTAATGGTTCTTTAACCGGTTCACGGAAAATTACACCTGGTGCTTTACGCTCAAGTGGCATTTCATATAAATCACCAGCTATTGGTCCTTTTCCATCAATTGGACGGCCTAGAGTATTGATTACGCGACCAGTCATACCTTCACCTACTTTAATAGATGCGATACGGCCAGTACGTTTTACGGTATCACCTTCTTTAATTTCTTCAGAAGAACCTAATAATACAGCTCCAACGTTGTCTTCTTCAAGGTTCAAAACGATCCCTTCAACACCGTTAGCAAATTGAATTAATTCGCCTGATTGTACTTTGGTTAATCCATAGATGCGCGCGATACCATCGCCCACCTGAAGCACTGTACCTACTTCTTCGAGTTCTGCATCAGATTTAAAATTACTGAGCTGCTCGCGTATGATGGCTGATACCTCGTCTGGTCTAATCTCTACCATAATGACATTGTTATTTTGAAATGTACGTATTTAATAATTCCTGTTTTGCTTTCCTGAGTTTTCCGGAAATGCTGGCATCATAAAGTTTATCTTCAATTTGCACAACTAATCCTCCGATCAGGCTCGGGTCAACCTTGCTATCCAAAATAACAGTTTTACCTGTTCCTTTTTCAATAAGGCTTTTTATTTCCTGCGTGTTAGCTTCAGTCAATTCTTGAGCTGTAGTTACTTTCGCAGTAGTAATTTGATTCATTGCATAATATTGGCCAATGAACGCTTGGGCGATATCATACAAATAATACTCCCTTTTTTTCCTGATAATCGTTTCAAAAAACGTTATCGTTAGCGTATCAAAGGAGGCTGAAAATATCTGACTGATGATTTTATTTTTCTTATCCCCATCGATAATAGGGCTTTTCATTAAATTGAAAAGAGAAAGATTTGCATCTAATGCAGATTTAAATGCCTGTATATCACCAAAAACCTTATCAATAGAATTTCTTTCTTTTGATAAGTCAATTAATGACTTTGCATAACGGTTGGATACCCTGGTTTCAGACATCTTAGTTCAATGTAATTGATTTCAGATTTTCGTTTACAAAAGCTTCTTGCTCTGCACGATCATTCATTTTTCTACGTAATACTTTTTCAGCTAAATCAACAGATAACTCAGCTACCTGAGTTTTCAATTCATTCAATGCTTTTAGTTTAGCAGATTCGATTGATTCGTTTGCAGATGCAACAATACGGCGAGCTTCATCGTCTGCCGATTTTTTTGCTGTAGAAATGATATCTTCTTTCATTTCTTTTGCTTCTTTTAGCATGGCATCTCGCTCTAAACGGGCTTGTTGTAACAATTTTTCATTGTCACTTTTTAAAGCATCCATTTGTTTGCGAGCATCTTCTGCTGCGTTCAGGGCATTGTTAATAGAGTCTTCTCTTTCCCTGATTGAATTCAGGATTGGCTTCCATGCAAATTTGGAAAGGATGAACAATACCAAACTAAAGGTAAGTGTCATCCAGAATATCAATCCTAAACCTGGTTTTACTAATTCCATGTTCTTTTAATTTTATTGTTTTTGATTTAAAGCTGTACTAGTAATCAGAAAGCACGGTATACAATCGTATACCGTGTTTCTTAATCTTATTAGTATTACAGCAATACGATCAAAAGACAAACTACGATACCGAAGAAGGCAGCACCTTCAATCAGAGCAGCAGCTACGATCATGTTTGCACGAATATCTCCTGATACTTCTGGTTGACGAGCGATAGACTCAAGAGCGCTTCCGCCAATACGTCCGATACCCATACCTGCACCGATTGCAGCTAAACCTGCTCCGATACCTGCACCCATTTTAGCAAAACCTGGATCTGCAACTGCTTGTAAGATGATGTTTAATAAAGTCATAATTGTGTTGGTTAATTGATGATTTGTATGTTAATTAATGATGTTCTTCGTGATGATGTTCTTCTACTGCCGAGCCAAAATACAATGACGACAATAAAGTAAATACATAAGCTTGTAAGAATGCTACTAGCAATTCCAAAAAGCTCATGAATGTTGTAAATGCTACAGATAATATTGATACTCCGAATCCTAAATATACATTCATAGCTCCGAAGATAAATATCAAACTGAAGAATCCTAAAATAATAATGTGACCTGCAGTAATGTTCGCAAATAAACGAATCATTAATACAATTGGTTTATTTAACATTCCAATAATTTCAATTGGAACTAATAATAACCATAATCCTTTTGGTACTCCAGGAGGCATGAAGATATGTCCCCAGTAACTTTTGTTTCCATTAAATGATGTAATGAAAAACGTAAATAATGCCAATACCAAAGTAATTGCAATATTACCAGTAACGTTTGCTCCTCCCGGGAAAAATGGAACCAATCCTAAAATATTATTAAAGAATATGAAAAAGAATATGGTTAATAAATAAGGTAAGAACTTCTCATATTTTGGCCCAATTGATGGCTTTGCAACTTCATCACGAATAAATATGATTAATGATTCAATTAGATTGTTTAAACCTTTTGGAGCTTTATTTTTATTAACTGTATAGTGTTTTGCAACACTTAACATTATCCATAACAATAAAAATACTGCGATAAACATAGCTGCAACATTTTTAGTGATAGAAAAATCAATAAATGAAGCTTCATGATTTTCTGAACCATCAGCGTTTACTGCAACTATTTTACCTTCATGTAATTTGTAACCCTCATAAACTTCATGGCCATGACCAAATCTGCTTGAAGAGAATATTTTTAAACCTGAATCATCTTTAATAATAACAGGAAGTGGGATTGAGATATGTGATTCTCCAATTGTAGCAATATGCCAATCGTGTGCATCGGCAATATGTTCCATAATTAATTTACCTGCATCAACTTTTCCTTCTTCGTGAGCTGCACCACCATGATTTGCTTCTGCATGAGTAGCATCGGCATGTGCTTCGGCTGCATGATTATGGTCAGCATTAGCATCATGGCTAGCCTCAACGCCTTGAATTTGAGTGGAGTCTGCGTGTCCTTCGTGTCCGTAAACTTTTAGACTTGCGTAACCTACATACAAAATAACCAAAAAAGTTGGTATTAAGTATCTGAAAATCTTTTTATTGGAGAGCTGCATCAATTGACTTATTTGTTTAAATCGGGGCGCAAGTTAACCACAAGGAAATAAATTTCAAAAGCAGTGTAAAAGAAATACAATAAAAGATAGCTAATTATGAAGCTTAATTCTTTGTTTGGAATGAAGAATAGGTAGATTAGTAAAGGGCTAAGGCTGAAAATAAATCTTATTCCAATTGATGAATAAATTCTTGTAATAAATGTTTTATTGTCCTTTTTTAGACCCGATTTTGAGATAAAATAGATTGCAATGCTCAAAAAATAGAAGTAGAAAAGTGCAACCCAAACTAAATTATTGAGTACAATTTTATCTTGCACTCCTTTAAAAATTAAAATGGCGCCTGCTAGAAGTAAAGTTAGCGCATTGATAGATTTGCTGAATCTGTCTTTAAACATTTTGCAAACCTAAGCCATTACTTTAATAATTCTCTAATTGATAAATAAACAGCTGAAAAAACTGAAAATAAAACACCAATTAATGTGAAATAAGGAAATGAATTTTCCATGTATTGGTCTAGGTATTTGCCTCCTAAACTAATACTTGCAATGATGGCTATCATATTGAATGCTAGCCCGCTATATTTTAAAATAGAATTAGGCTCCGGTTTTTTCGCTGGCTTTTTCTCCATTTTGTAAACCTTTTTCTTCAACTGGTTTTGTTGATTTTGGTTTTGAATATTCTGAAGAATAACCTACAGGTTTCATTTCACTTTTTCCATTAAAACTCGCTCCTGCTTCAATTATTAATTTACTACAACTAATATCTCCGCTAATTTGTGCACTTGCTTTAATTGCTAAAAGTTCACTTATTTGAATATTTCCAGTGACATTTCCGAAAATATCACAATTTAATGCATTTACATTTCCCGTAATTTGAGAAGATGGCCCTAAAACTAATTTTGCTTTAACAGTAACATTTCCTTTAACAATTCCATCAATTCTAATATCTCCCTCTGAATTTAAATCACCATGAATGGTTGTTCCTGCATTTAGGATATTTATCTCCTGAGGATTGAAAGTTGTGTTTTTATTAGAGTTAAAAATAGCCATGTTTTAATTTTAAAAAGTTAATAATTCCTCCGGGTTTAAGGCTTTTCCGTTTTCCCAAAGTTCTAAATGTAAATGTGTGCCAGTTGTATACTCACCGGTATTTCCCACAATTGCCACAACTTCACCTGTTCCTACAAACATACCAACTTTTTTTAATAATGCCGAATTGTGCTTGTAAATACTAATTAGGTTGTTAGTGTGTTGAATTACAATAGTTTTACCTGCTTCAGGGGTCCAGTCTGCAAAAATTACAGTTCCCTCTTGTACAGCTTTAATAGGTGCTTCAGGAATTGATGCGATATCAATTGCAAAATGATTTTCTCCAGGATTAAATGGTTTACTAATGAGTCCTTTTGTAGGAGTCATTAAAAATAAATTTTTGTAATCAGCAGCGATTTCAGGCTTTGAATCTGATTTTTTGCTGCTCGAATTTTTTTCAAACTCATTTCTAAATGCTAATTCTTTTTCACCTGCATTTGATTTGGTGACTTTAGAACTTGCTTTTTTATTTGTAGATACACTGTCTGTCAGTCCATTACCGCCATTCATGATATCCAATAGGTTTTTGTAATAAGTTTCTTTGGCTTTTAAACTTTCTTCCAAAGAATCGGCTTTAAACAATAATTGTTGAATATTCCGTTTGGTTTGGGTATCGGTATATCCGGGTACATATTCTTTTAAAGGAGTAAAAAAAATCAACAAAATAATGAGGATTGTCAGTGAAACTAAAGACGAGCTAAAACCCACGAAAACATTCATGGGAGTAAGCTTAAATGAAAATTTTTCTTCAAAAGTTTCATCATTTATGAGTATCAAACGATACTTATACCTTAATTTGTGAATCAGTTTTTTTTTCTGCTGCTCCATGTCTTTCCTTATTATTGTAAAGATTGGTTAAAATTGTACATTATATAGAACTCAAAGGTATTAAATCAGACGCTCCCTTGTATCAACAAAATAGAATAACATACGCAATACTAGGTTTTAGCCTGTTTTTAGTGGCATGTAGCCCCACTAAAGATAAGTGGATGAACCGCAAATGGCATACTTTGACAGGTCATTACAATATTTATTTTAATGGTCAGCAAAAGGTACTTGATGCTGAAATTCAGCTTGAAGCAAGTCATGTAAATAATTTCAATCAGGTTTTAGATGTTTTTCCTTTAGGTACTCCTGAGGCTGCAAAAGGTGCAGCAAACATTTTAGATGAAGCCTCAAAAAAGTTTTCAGGAACAATTCAGCTTCATCAAATTGGCAGTTATACAGATGATGCTTATTTTGGAATAGCTCAGTGTCACTTTTATAAAAGAGATTATTTTGCTGCAATTGAGGCTTTTCAATATGTAGGTAACAAATATAAAAAGGGTGATTACCGTAATTTATGCAATAGCTGGATTGCCAGATGTTATGTTGGATTAGAAAAATTGGGTGAGGCCGAAGCAGTAATTAGCTCTATGTTAACTGAGAAAAATTACACTAAAAAGGAGATTGCACATATTTTTACTACTGCTGCTGATATCAATATTAAACTTGGTAAATATTCATCTGCAATTGAAAATTTGAAAATGGCCCTAACAGGCTCTTTAAATAAAGAACAAAAAATCAGGTACCATTATATTTTGGGTCAGTTATGCATGGAGGCCGACAAAAAACCGGAGGCGATTGCACATTTTGATAAAGTTTTGAAACTAATTCCCGCTTATGATTTCGCATTTAATGCCAATATCAACCTAACCAAAGTTTATGATTTGAGCAATAAGAAAAATGTTGCTAAGGTTAGAAGGAATTTGAAAAGAATGGCCAATGACGATAAAAATGAAGATTATCTAGATCAGATTTATTTCGAATTAGGAAAACTTGAATGGTCACAAAAAAATGAAGTTGCTGCCATTAAAGATTTTAAACTTTCTGTTGCAAAAAGCACCAAGAATAAAGCTCAAAAAGCAAAATCATATAAGGAATTAGCAGTCATCTTTTTTGATAAAAAGGATTACGTAAATGCTCAGGCATATTATGATTCAACTGTACAGTCGCTTGATCCTAAAGAAAAAGATTATGAGCAATTAAAGAACACTCAACTAGTTTTAAAGGATTTGGTAAGTAATTTAAATGCTTATGAAACCGAAGATTCTTTACAGGCTTTAAGCAGATTAAGTAAAGATGCTCTTGATAAAAAGGTGAGTGGTTGGATGACTGCAGAAAAGTTAAGACAAGAACAAGAGGCTAAGCAAAAGAAAAAAAATGAGCAGATAGCTGCCAGCATGCAAAACAATGCCGGTAATCAAATCAATACTGGTCCGGCACCATTACCCGGCGCGGGAAGTACTTCTTGGTATTTTTATAATAGTACTTTGATGGTGCAAGGAGCATCTGAGTTTTTTAGTGCAAGAAAATGGGGTAAGAGAACAAATGAAGATTTTTGGCGTATTGCAGCGAAAGAAAAAACAAAATCGAATGATGAGGATGCTGAAAAGGCCAATACTCCTTCTGATACCTTAAACAAAAAGGATGGTGATGAAAAACAAACAAAGACCATAGCTGAAGTAGTTGAAAACAAAACCTTTGGTGATGCTACAAAAGATGCCTGGGTTAAAAATGTGCCTTTTACAAAAGAGAAATTAGAAAGTTCAAATAATAGAATCATGGAATCTCTAAACAATTTAGGAAGTATCTATTATGAAAAACTTAAAAATAATACTGAGGCAATTAAGTATTTAAATGAGCTTGAAAAACGCTTTCCTTTAAATGAATATGAACCTAAAGCTTATTATTATTTACATAAGTCTTATGTAAATCTGGAACAAAAGGGAAAGGCTGAAGAATTTAAAAACTTGTTGATTAAAGATTATCCTGACCATCCTTATACAATGTTTTTGCAAAAGAAGGTTTTAAAAAATACTGAGGCTGAAAGTAACAAGGAATTAAATAAGGAGTATGAAAAAATGCTCGATTTATATAAGGCAGGATCTTATGCTGAAGCTATGGCCTTAAAAGAACAATTCGATAAAAAATTTCCAGGCAATAGTTTAAAGCCTAAATATGAATATTTAAATGCACTTTGTATTGGCAAATTGAAGGGAAAAGATGAATTAAAAAGTTCTATGACAACGATTTTATCTGCTTATCCTAATACAGAAGTAGGGGAGTCGGCAAAGGCAATTTTGGCAGCCATGAACAAGGAAGAAAAGAAAGCTGCAATCGTTGGTTCAGGAGATTCATCAAATCAAGTTGAATTTGATTTAGAAACCGAAACACCTTTTTATTATGTATTTGCTGTTAAGAATGAAAAAGCAGATTTAACAGATTACTTGAGTTTATTTGGAAATCACAATGAAGCTTATAACTCAAATGATAATTTAAGAGTTAATTCAATGATGAGTAACGAAGGTTATCAATTAATATTAATAAGAGAATTCAAAAATTTAGCAGCTGCCAATTTATATTTGGAAACACTGAGTGCAATTAAATTTGCTGATACTAAACTCATGTGTAAAGAACCTTATTTGCAAACTGTTATATCAATTAAAAATTTTAGGAATGCATTAAAAGATAAAAAGTTAGAATCTTATTCGAAGTTTTATCCAAAGTTAGCAGCAAGTTTGAACAAAAAGAAAAACTAAAAATCAGTAATGAAAAGCGGAGTTAAAGAATTGTTATTTAAAAATCCTTATTGGAAATGGCTTAAATGGATTTGGATTTTTTCATTTTTGGGAGCTTTATTATTTGTTGGATTAATTGCGGCTATTAGTAAGGGCTGGTTTGGAGAACTTCCTCCAATTGAGGAATTGGAAAATCCCAAGACATATTTGGCAAGTGAAATTTATGCTGAAGATGGAAGTCAGTTAGGAAAATACTATTTACAAAACAGAAGTAATGCCAACTTCGAAGACTTGAGTCCAAACTTAATTAATGCATTGGTTTCAACTGAAGATATCAGGTTTTATGATCATGCTGGAATTGACAATAATCGTTTGTTTACTATTATTGCTTATAATCTAATTGGAAAGCGTCAGGGAGGAAGCACAATAACTCAGCAATTGGCTAAAAATTTATTCCCAAGAAAAAGATTCAAAAGCTTAAAGGATAAAGTTGTTACGAAGCTTCAGGAATGGATTACAGCAATCAGAATTGAACAGAGATATACCAAAGAAGAAATTCTAACCATGTATTTTAATACGGTTGAATTTGGTGGAAATTCATTTGGAATTCGTTCGGCTTCAAAAACTTTTTTCGGGAAATCTCCTAAAACCTTAACTGCAAGTGAGGCTGCTTTACTGGTAGGAATGTTAAAAGCAATTACCAGATTTAATCCTGTTTTAAATCCTGCAAATGCTTTAGCAAGAAGGAATACTGTATTAAACCAAATGGCAAAAAATGATGCCATAACCGATGCTGAATGTGCAAAATTAAAAGCACAACCAATTGAATTAAATTATCAGGAAGAAGACCATAATGAAGGACTTGCAACTTATTTCAGAGAAACCCTAAGAATTGAACTTTTAGAATGGTGCGAAGAGAATGGATATAATCTTTATAAAGATGGATTGAAAATCTATACAACAATCAATCCTACTATGCAAAAGCAAGCTGAAGAGGTTGTAGCAGAACAATTAAAAGATCAACAAAAGAAATTTTACGCCCATTGGAAAGGAAGAGAGCCTTGGGGTAAGTTTAAAGAGCTTATTACTTTAAGTATGAAAAGAAGTGATAGGTATAGAATATTAAAACAATTAGGTAGGTCAGAAGCTGAAATCACAAAGGAGTTTAATACTCCTGTTAAGATGAAGGTTTTTAGTTATAACAGAGGTGATATTGATACAATTATGTCGCCATTAGATAGCATAAAGTATTATAAATATTTTGCACAATGTGGATTAATGAGCATGGATCCGGTGAGTGGAAGAATTAAAGCATGGGTTGGTGGTCATAATTATAAATACTTTAAATATGATCATGTAAATTCAACAGCAAAACGTCAGGTAGGTTCTATATTTAAGCCATTGGTTTATACATTGGCAATTGATAATGGATATTCACCTTGTACTGTTGTTCCAAATAAACCTGTAGTTTTTGAAGAATATAACGATTGGGCACCTCAAAACGCTGATGAAAAATACACAACTCCTGATATGGATTTGTATCATGGATTGCAACATTCAGTTAACAATATTGTATTGTATTTAATGAAGAACTGTGTTCCCGGTGGACCAAAATCTGTGGTAGAATTAGCTAGAAAATTAGGAATAACTTCAAAATTAGAACCTTATCCAAGTATTGCTTTAGGAACATCAGATGTTTCTATTTATGAAATGGTTGGTGCTTTCAGTGCATTTGCTAACAAAGGAGTTTGGATTAAACCGGTTTATTTATTGAGAATTCAGGATAAAAACGGAAATACCATATTTGAAAATGTTCCTCAAACTCAGGAGGCATTAAGTGAGCAAACAGCTTATATAATGTGTAAAATGTTAGAGCGCGTTACAACTCATGGAACTGCGGCAAAGGTTAAATATATGTATCAGATTCCAGGGGCAGTTGGAGGAAAAACTGGTACAACTCAAAATTATTCAGATGGCTGGTTTGTTGGAATTACACCAACACTTGTTACCGGATGTTGGGTTGGATGGGAAGACAGAGCCATACATTTTAGAACCATGGATTTAGGTTCAGGTTCGGCTATGGCCATGCCAATTTGGGCTAATTATATGAAAAAGGTTGTTGCAACTCCAGGTTTAATTAATGTTGTAAACCAGTGGGAAGCGCCTCAATCTCCTATTACAATTGAAATGGATTGTGCTAAGTACAAAGAGGAGCAAACTCAAAAGGCAAAGCCTGATTTTATGGAGGAATAATCTGAACATTTAGCAGAATCAAGCATGGATTTAATTTTTCAAATTGTTTATTAGGTTAAATTCCTATATTGGCAATTGAAATTTTAAACTATGGCAAATATTTTCTATAAAAAATCACTCAAAGATTTACTTGAGGTCTCCTCAGATGGACATCAACTAAAACGAACTTTAACTGCTGCAAATTTAATCGCACTTGGAATTGGTGCTATTATTGGAGCTGGTTTATTCGTAAGAACTGCTGCTGCTGCCGGTGAACATGCTGGTCCTGCAGTTACAATCTCATTTATTATTGCGGCAGTTGGTTGTGCATTTGCCGGATTGTGTTATGCTGAATTTGCATCAATTATCCCTGCCGCAGGTAGTGCTTATACTTATGCATATACTACAATGGGTGAACTTGTTGCCTGGACAATTGGATGGGCATTGGTATTAGAATACGCTTTAGGTGCCGCAACTGTTTCAATTGCATGGAGTGAATATTTAAACAAACTTTTGGGGAATGCAATCCCCTATGAATGGACACATTCTCCTTTTGAATCAATCTTAAATGCTGATGGTTCGATGACAACCGGAATCATGAATTTCCCGGCATTAATTATATTATTATTGATATCCTTGTTATTAATAAAAGGAACACAAGAATCAGCAATAGTAAATGCAGTTATTGTATTTGTTAAAGTTGCAATTATTATATTGTTTATAGCTTTAGGTTGGGGATTCATCAATACTGCAAATCATACTCCTTATTTAATTCCTGATAATGCTGCACCTGCTTTATTACCTGATGGAAGTTTCTATGATTATTCTAAATTCTGGAACCATGGAATGGGCGGTGTCATAACTGGAGCCGGTATTGTATTTTTTGCTTTTATTGGTTTTGATGCGGTATCAACTGCTGCACAAGAAGCCAAACGTCCTGAAAGAGATATGCCAATTGGAATTTTAGGTTCATTGGTTGTTTGTACCATTCTTTATATTTTATTCTCTCATGTATTAACAGGTGTTGCACCTTATACAGATTTTGTAAAAGAAGGAAAAGAAGCTTCTGTAGCATTTGCAATTACTAAATACATGCCTGGTTATGATTGGTTGGCATTTTCAATTACAATTGCCATTCTTGCAGGATTTTCATCAGTTATTTTAGTGATGTTAATGGGACAATCTCGTGTGTTTTATTCAATGGCAAAAGATGGCCTGTTACCAAAAGTGTTTGCTGATGTTCATCCGAAATTCAGAACACCTTATAAATCGAATATTATTTTGTTCTTTTTTGTAGGAACATTTGCTGCTTTTGTACCGGGATCAGTTGCCGGTGATTTAACAAGTATTGGAACATTGTTTGCGTTTGTACTTGTTTGTATAGCTGTTTGGATTTTAAGAGTTAAAGAACCGGAATTAAAGAGAAATTTCAAAACTCCTTTGGTGCCATTGGTTCCTATTTTAGGAGTGATTGTTTGTTCTGCTATGATTGTAGGTTTACCAGGTACAACTTTATTAAGTGCTGCAATTTGGTTAATTGCAGGTTTGGGAATTTACTTTTTATACAGTTCTAAAAATGCCGCTAAAAAACGTGGGGAATAGATAGGATAAGAATTTAATAAACAAAAAAGGCTGCAAATTTTTGCAGCCTTTTTTGTTTTAAGCAGACCCTAAAACAAGAAAGAAGTTTACTTTTAATTGATCATCTACCTTTATTAAACCTCCCATTTTACTTACAGGTTTGAGTCCAAAATCTGATAGGTTTAATCTTTTGTTTCCAATTAAATGAATGATTTTATTTCCGGGTGAATGCAGTACAACATAATCGACTTCGTATTCCTTAATTACATTCGCTAATCTAATTTTGATAATCCCTTTTACCACCTGAGAATTTGGTGATGGATCGAACTTTTCAATTTGTTCGAAATGAATGGTCATCATTGGATTTTCCTTGTATTTTAAGGTTTTTCTGAAATCTCTTGTAATTAAAACATCATGACAATTAAAACTTGTGATGTCTAATTTCATGCATCCATTCATGATGTAATAATTATCGTCTTTTTTATGGTTTGATTTAAAAAACGAAATGGTATCGAATTTACAATAGTCTGTAATTTCGCAACTGAACTTGTTTACATTTGATTTTCCCTCTACACACAAACTGCTAGAATGTTGAACCACCCATTTTGTATTGTAGTGATTATTTTTTTCAGTTGGTTTAAAGCTGAAAATTGCCAACATAATGAATGTTGTAGCAACAATATTTATATATGACTTCATTTTCATCTTTTATTTTTATGGAAAAACGGACCTGTAGTTAATACAACAGATCCGTTTTTTTCAATTAATATGAGTTAAATAACAAACCCTTGTTTAGAAACCAACAGTAGCTTGAATTAAGAAACCATTGAATTTACCATTGTAACGGGCATCTATTGGAGTGCCAGTTGTAGTTAATCTTTGTGCGAAGTCTTTGTATTCTTGCATTACGTATTCACCTTTTAATAAGATGTTATCTGTAACAAACCAACCTGCAGCTAATGAAGTTCTGTTAATAGTGATTTTATTAGTTTGTTCGGTTGGAGCAATGTTTCCGCTAGCAGTATTGTAACGAGCACCTACAAACACATTTTCTGTTTTTCCAAAACGGTAGATTGCATCAACAGCCATTTGAGATAATTCTCTTTCTGAAGTTTCAGTATTAGTACGACCTTTCATCATATCATAAGTACCAAAGATTTCAGCACCTTTGTATTTTAATAACAAGTTGAATTGTTGAGCAGCAATTTTATCAGATAATCTTGGATTTAATCTTCCAGACCAAGCTTGAGCAGTATAACCTGAAGGAGTTGTAACCAATCCATTTAAGAAAGCTCTTTCCATTACCATGAAGTAGTTAGAACCTGTTCTGTCACCCCACATCAAAGTATTACTTTGTGAGCTGTTATCATTGTACATAGAAGCAGCTAAACGGAAACGGAAACCATTGTCCATTGTTTTATCGTAAGCTAATTTACCATAGATAGCAGGTGTTTTTTTAGCAGTAGGGTCGATTGTTGTTGCAGTTAATGCATCAACAGAACCTTTGATTTCACCATTACTTACACCAATCATACCCATGAATCCTTTGTGTTGACCGTATATCTCACCACCAATTTCTGTTGTAAATGCATCAATGATGTAATTTTCGCCAAAAGGATTGTACAATGTATGTCCACCATCTGATCTTCTGTAGTGATTGTCACCATAGTTAATTTCCATATGACCTACTTTAATAGTAGCATATTTCATGATTTTATCGAAAACACCTGATTTGAAGGGCATTTTATCGAATTGGATATATCCACCTTTTACCCAAGTTTCATTGTGGTGACGAGCAGAAAGGTAAGAAGTTAAGTTCAAACGGATACCATCAGCAAGCATTACATCTACATACCAGTTTGCTTGTGCAGTATTAAAACCGGCAGACATATTGTAAAGAGCATTTGTATCTTTTTTGCTGATATTACTTACAGCAGATGGTTGACCATTTTCATGAGTAAGCGCTTGGAAACTTTGTGTAAAACCTGCACCAAATCTTACTTTCAAACCTTCGAACTTTGTATTTACTTCTTTTTTTGGTTCAAAAACATTTACTCCTGATTTACCATAAGAGCGCATGTTTTCCATTGTTGATTGTTGAACAACTTGAGCATTTGAGAACATTGGTTGCATTCCAATTAAAGCAGTTAAAAATAAACCTACTTTTCTAAAGTTAATTGTTTTCATAATTTTAATTCTAAAGGGGTTTGTAATTTTTTAATTTGTTGATTTTTTTATTTTGCTAATGTTAATGTGTAGTCGATAGTTACATCATCACCTGTTACAATTGTGCCCATCATTACACTTGGTGGTTCTACTTTGTAATCTGTCATTTTTACTTTGGTAGAGCCTTTGCATGTAATGGTATTATCAGCATTTACTGTGCAGGTTGTAGTTAGTTCGACTTCTTTTGTTACTTCTGATATTTGTAATTTTCCTTTTGTTACTATAATGAATGTTGTTGCATTTATTTGTTTAACTGTACTTGATGTTCCTAAAAAGTTAATGCTTGTTTGAACATCAGATTTTAAAGCTTTGTAACAGTTTTTGTCCATTACTTTATGTTCACTTTTTAAATTTTCTACAGGAAAACTGAAGTATAAAAATCCAAGTGATTTGATTACTTTATTTTGGATTACAAATGTTGCGCTGGTTGTTCCTTTTGAACCTTGCATTTTCCAATCGTGAATATTTGATGTACCATTCACTATAAGTTTAACATCACTAGATTTATATTTTTCTTGTGCAGATGTTTTTGCACTTATAAATAGAACCACTATCATAAGCAACAATGCCAATGGTTTTATTAAAAGTGTTTTTGTGTTATTGAATTTAGTTTTCATTTTTTGTGGGTTTGAATTCGTAGACAAAAGTATATGGCACCATAAGTCTTAAGTATGACATGCCTCATTGTTTGCAGTGATAATTATCAAAGTAAAAGGTGTGAAAAGTCAGTTTTTTAATTGTTCTAAGAGTATAAAACTATTTGCATTTGAATTTTATAAAATACTGGAAATGAGCTTGTTTTTGAATTTGAAATTGTTTATAATAAGGCATGCCAATTTATTTTTAATTCTAAACTGGGGGTGATTTTGATTTAATCTGTCTTTAGTTAAAACAGATTAAAATGATAAAAGAACAAAAAGTTATTTGGTATAGAAGACTATTCTATTTGTATTTATTTCTATTGTTTATTCTTTTTAGTAGTCGTTTGGCTGCTCAGAATCTCACACAAACTATAAGAGGTAAGGTTTTTGATAAACAAAATCAAAATGAATTAATTGGCGCTACAGTTGTTATAACAGATTTAAATCCTGTTCAAGGCTGCATCACCAATAATAATGGGGAGTTTAAACTAACGAAGGTTCCAATTGGCAAACATTCAATTAAAGTAACATATATAGGATACAAAGACAGATATTATAATGATATCATATTAAACTCAGGAAAGGAATTGGTTTTAGAAGTTTTTATGGAAGAGAATCTACAGAATCAAAAAGAAGTAGTCATAAAGGCATCACATCAAAAAGATAAGCCATTAAATGAATTGTCCGTTGTAAGTAGCCGTACGTTTTCTGTTGAAGAAACACAGAAATTTGCTGCTGCTATTAATGATCCATCAAGAATGGCTGTTTCCTTTGCCGGAGTTACATCTACTGATGATGGAAATAATCAGATATCAATTCGTGGTAATTCACCTTCGGGTTTATTATACAGAATGGAGGGTGTAGAGATTCCTAATCCAAACCACTTCTCAGATGCCGGAACTGTTGGTGGTGGAGTCTCTATCCTCAGTTCTCAGTTAATGGGAAATTCAGATTTTATTACGGGTGCTTTTGCTGCAGAATATGGAAATGCTTTATCAGGTGTTTTTGATTTAAAACTGAGAAAAGGTAACAATGAAAAACGTGAATTCACTTTGCAAGCCGGTTTTCTTGGTTTTGATTTTGCATCAGAAGGGCCAATAAAAAAGGGTTATGCAGGCTCATATTTAGTGAATTACCGCTATTCTACTTTAGGAGTAATTTCAAAGTTAGGGGTGAATATTGGGGATGCAGTAACTACCTTTCAAGACTTATCTTTTAATGTTTCATTACCTACAGAGAAATATGGAAATTTCGGTGTTTTTGCTTTTGGTGGATTGAGTAATCAAGAGCATTTGGCTGTTAAAGATTCATTGAAATGGGAGAGCTCTTTTGATAAACAATACCGTAATTTTATTTCAAATACAGGTGCAATCGGACTGAATCATCTCTTTCATTTATCAAAGAAATCCTATCTAAAATCAGTTTTGGTTTTTAGCGGAACCACGCACAAATTCGATGCAGAAGAATTTAATTTTGAAGGCCTGATTCCTAAGAATTATAAAGAATCATTTAACCAGAATAAGATAAGCTTAAGTACAACTTATAATTTTAAACTGAATGCAAAGAATAATTTCAGGAGTGGATTTATCATTAATCATCAGGGATTTGATTTACTACAGAAAATGCGTGAAATGAATGAAGAAAATTTCATTGAACACATCAATCAGAATGGCTCATTTTTAATATACCAAGCATTCTCTCAATGGCAACATAAGTTTAATGAAAGGCTTAGTGTTAATTTAGGTTTTCATTCATTGATGTTGAGTTTAAACAATTCTTATTCTATAGAGCCAAGAAGTTCAATCAAATATCAGTTAACAGAAAAACAAAGTATTGGCTTTGGTTATGGAATGCATGGTCAGACTCAACCCATTGGATTGTATTTTGCTAAGAAACAATTAAATGATGGAACTTATTCTAAACCGAATAACAATTTAAAGTTAAATCAATCTCAACATTTTGTTTTGTCTTATGACAGAATGTTAAGCAATTATTTGAAATTGAAGCTTGAAACCTATTATCAATTTTTAAATAATTTACCTGTTTCTCCGGATGTAAATAGTTCGTTTAGTACGGTAAACAATACTTTTGGATTTTTGAATGATAGCCTTGTTAATAACGGAATCGGCGAAAATAAAGGGATTGAGCTAAGTCTTGAGCAGTATATGCACCATAATTTTTATTACTTATTATCGGTTTCATTTTACGATTCAAAATACAAAGCTGCCAATGGAAATTGGTATAATACCAGATTTAATGGCAATTTTAATCTAACCTTTACAACAGGTAAGGAATGGTATTTATCAGAAAGATTTGGAAAGAGAATTCTTGGATTGAATATTAAAACCATATGGGCAGGTGGACAAAGAATCACTCCTATAGATTTAGAACAATCTAGGCTAAAGGGCGAGGCTGTTTATGTTGATGGTCTAGCATTTACTCAACAAAATCCTAATTATTTCAGAACTGATTTGCGTGTTTCAATCAAAAAGAACAGAACAAAATCAACATCAATTTGGTCCTTGGATTTTCAAAATGTTTCTAATAATAAAAATGTGGGTGGTAATTATTATGATGTAGAAACACAAACAATAAAAACCTGGTATCAGGCTCCATTGATTCCAGTATTGAGTTATAAAATTGAGTTTTAAACTTTCATGTTTTAAAATACTTATTTTTGTTCAAATTTCTTTTATGAGCAACAAGAATAAGAAAAGAGACGGAGTTGTTTACTCAACAGATGATTCATTTAAATATGCTGAATTTACTGAGGATTCTGCTGAAACTTTACCTAATCAACAACAGAACCTGAAAATTTATCTGGATAGAAAAGGTGGAGGCAAAATGGTTTCAAGAGTTACAGGTTTTGTTGGCTCTGAAGATGATTTAGCGGAATTAGGTTCAAAATTGAAAAAGTTTTGTGGTGTTGGAGGAAGTTCAAAAGATGGTGAGATTTTAATTCAGGGTGATTTTCGGGAGAAAATTCTAACCTGGTTAACTAAGGAAAATTATAAAGCAAAAAAAGCAGGGGGTTGATTTATGAAACTCAATCCCCTGAAAAATAGTTTTCCAATTAGATTATCTAATACGGCTCATATTCTTAGAAGTGGGGATGAGTATTTTGATAAATTAATTCATCAAATACAAAATTCTAAGTTCGAAATTCAAATTCAGGTTTATATTTTTCATGATGATGAAATTGGAAAAAGAATCATTCACGAATTAATACTTGCTGCAAACCGAGGTGTGTTTATATACCTTCTTCTGGATGATTATGGAAGTCAGGAATTAAGTTTTAAAGCAATTTCTGAATTACAGTCTGCTGGTGTGAAAATCAGGAATTATGCACCTTTTAAGAAGTCGTTTTTTATGCAAATGGGATTACGACTTCATCATAAAATTATAGTTATTGATAGAAAATGGGCTACTTGTGGAGGAATCAACTTAGCTGATCATTATTGTTTTTTGGAAAATGATAAAACCTGGCTTGACTTTGCCTTTGAAGTTGAAGGTGAAATTGTCAAGGATTTACTAAAGGTTTGTGATAGATATTGGAAAAACATACCTTTTAAAGGAGAGAACATTTCGTTCGAAACAAACTTAGAAATGCCGATGAAGGTTCTTGAGAACAATTGGTTTCGCTCTCGATTGGCAATTAGTAATTATTATAAAAATCAAATCAGAAAAGCCAAAACAGAAATTATAATAGTAGCCGGTTATTTTTTACCTGGACCGGTTTTAAAAGGTGCATTAAAACGAGCTGCAAGAAGAGGAGTAAAAGTAAGAATTATACTTGGAGGTAACTCAGACATTGGTTTAATGCAAAATGCCATCCGTTTTTTTTATTCGGATTTATTAAAGTCAGGAGTTGAATTATACGAATGGGAGAAATCCGTCTTACATGCAAAACTTGCCATGTTTGATGGAAAATCAGTGACAATTGGTTCTTACAATTTAATTAGTTTGAGTGATTACGGTTCAATCGAATGTAACCTAGTTGCAGAGTCACCAACTTTATATAAAAATTGTTCTGATATAATTGATGGGGTAATAAATGAGGCTTGCAGGGCCATAAAATCTGAAGAGTATGAAAAATCACAAAGTATATTCATCAGATTAAAAAACAGGCTTAGTTATTATGTTTTATCAGTGGGATTGAAGTTTATTTTCATGCTTCAGAACCCGGTTTCGACAATTGAAGAAGAGTTGGTTGATAAGGAAAGCCTTGATTAATAAGGGATTGATAGGTGTTTGATTCCTCATTCTCTTTTCTAATGGGGGCTGCATGGCCCTTCAAAAATAAAAATACAATAAACTTGCTAATTAATTATATTTATGCTTATTTAGTATATCGTTTTAATTATTAGTGTATGTCAGTAGATATTAAGTGCCCAAAATGTCAAAGTTTTCGCATCATAAAAAGCGGAATTTTAAAAGAACGTCAGCGTTATAAATGCAAGAATTGCAGTTACTTTTTTACCGTAAACAAATTAGGCAAACGAATCGATAATTACTATGTTACCAAAGCTTTGCAGCTTTATATTGAAGGCTTAAGTTATAGAGAAATTGAAAGGCTTTTAGGTACAAGTCATGTGTCGGTAATGAACTGGGTAAAACAGTATGGATTAAAACGACCGGAGAATTCTCAATACCATCCAACCTATAAAATATTAAATCATAATGAATTGGTAGAGTATATGCGGAATAAGGACAATTTAAAGGGAGCTGGTTCTGTGATAACTGAATTAGGTGATAAGTTTATGATGATTAAGTGGGAACGATTCAGGGATTAGCTTCAAAGTAGCTTTAATTACTGAATAAGTACATTAAATTTACAATCTACTGCACGAAGTTTTTTTTCAGCCCATTCTTTCTCAAACTTTGGCTTACCAAAATAAACCAACGCTATGAGAAAGAATTACCCTCAATTAATTTTTGCAGCATGTCTGCTGCTCATGAATTTGAACCTGAAAGCTCAGGGTTCAGCAGATTATGGTTCGGGATTAAAACTCGGACTTAATGAAGACAAGAGTAAATACATCAGATTTATTTTCTGGAACCAGATTTGGGCTCGTTATACCCAAAACAATCCGGGTACTCTAGTCAATGGCAATGTTGAAGACAATACCTTCGATATTGGCGCCAGAAGAATTCGTTTTTTAGCCTATGCTCAAATCTCTCCTCGTTACATGATCATGAGTCATGTTGGTATTAATAACCAAACATTTGTAAATGGTGGTGGTTCAGGTACCGCAGGAACAGGTGGTTATGGTCAAGGTAAAAAGCCACAAATATTTTTTCATGATGTTTGGAATGAATATGCGATTATTCCTGATATGAATCCTGAAACCAAAACAAAAAATAAATACACTTTATCTCTTGGTGCAGGTTTACATTATTTTCATGGATTATCTAGAATGACATCTGCAAGTACATTGAATTTTCTTATGATTGATGCGCCTGTTTTTAACTGGCCTTTGATTGAAAATTCGGATCAGTTTGCACGTCAGTATGGACTCTTTGCTAAAGGTTATCTTGGTAAATTACGCTACCAGCTTCATGCGAATAAACCATTTGCTACAACCTTAGTTGCTGATACTGCAAGAAATATTGCAGCTCTTGGAGGTGTAAAAGAAGTTGCTGTTGATAATAATGCTACATCAAAAATGGCTTTAGGTGGCTATTTCGAATACAACTTTTTAGACAAGGAATCAGATTTATTGCCTTTTAGAGTAGGAACCTATATTGGTACAAAACGTGTTTTTAATTTAGGTGCCGGATTTTATCATCAACCTGAAGGAACTCAATCAAAAACAGCTACTGGAACTTTACAAAAACACGATATAACTTTATTATCTGTTGATGCATTTGCAGATATTCCTTTGGGTTCAAAAGAAAAGAACATGGCAGTTACTGCTTATTCAGTTTTCTATAATTATAATTTTGGTCCTAATTATATGCGTTATATTGGTATCATGAATGAAGGTACTCCAAATACTGCTGTTGCTGCTGCCAACCGTGTTTTGGAAGGTGCTGGTAATTCAAGAGCAATGTTGGGTACAGGAAACATCTGGTATACTCAAGCCGGATTTTTGTTGCCAAAAACTTTAAGTAAAAAAGTAAGAGTTCAACCTATTGCAGCATATGCAATGAAGAAATTTGATGCCTTAAACGAGGCTGGGGCTTATATAGATGCAGGTGCTAACTTCTTTTTGGATGGTCATCATTCAAAAGTTACCCTTCAATATTCTTCACGTCCAACCTATAACAGTGTTACAAGAAACTTAACCGGAGAAAGAAAAGGTGAATTTATTGTACAATTTCAAATATTTTTATAATTAATTAAACTCTATATTATGTCTAAGAAAAGCGAAAGTTCAAGTATATTTCAGGTGATTGGAGCCTCCTCTGTAGGTACACTCATCGAATGGTACGATTTTTACATTTTTGGTAGTTTGGCTACCATCATTTCAAAACAATTTTTTCCAGAGGAGCAAGGTACAGCAGCTCTTTTATCAACCTTAGCAATTTTTGCCGCTGGTTTTATTGTACGCCCTTTTGGTGCACTTGTATTTGGCAGATTGGGTGATTTATTAGGAAGAAAATTCACCTTCTTATTAACCTTGGTTTTAATGGGTGGTTCAACCTTTGCAATTGGTTTGGTACCGGGATATAAAACCATAGGTGTTGCCGCTCCATTACTTGTATTGTTATTACGTTTGGTTCAAGGTTTAGCTTTAGGTGGTGAATATGGTGGTGCTGCGACTTATGTAGCAGAACATTCCCCTGCAAACAGAAGAGGTTATTTTACTTCATGGATTCAAACTACTGCTACATTAGGATTATTTCTATCATTAGGTGTTATTTTATTTACTCGTAATTCATTAGGTGTTGATCAGTTTAATGATTGGGGATGGCGCGTTCCATTCTGGGTTTCTATTATCCTTGTTATCGTTTCTATATACATTCGTTTAAGAATGCATGAATCTCCTTTGTTTGCTAAAATCAAAAAAGAAGGTAAAATTTCTAAGAATCCTTTGAAAGAAAGTTTTAGTAATAAAGCAAATCTGAAAATGGTTTTACTTGCTTTGTTTGGAGCTGTAATGGGTCAAGGTGTTGTTTGGTATACCGGTCAGTTTTATGCTCAATCGTTTATTGAAAATACCTGTAAAGTCGATTTTGAACAGTCAAGAACCATTATACTTTGGGCAATTGTTTTAGCTACTCCTTTCTTTATTGTATTTGGTAGTTTAAGTGATAAGTATGGTAGAAAATGGATTATGATGTTAGGTATGTTATTGGGTATTTTATCTTATCGCCCTATCTATCAGAAATTCCTTGATTATACCAGTCCTGCTTTAACCAGAAGTAATGTTGTTGCAGAAAATTGTAAAGTTTATCCTTCAGTTGCAACTATAGATCCAAAAGATAACCAGCGTTTATTTGTGGTTACCAAAAAAGATTCAGTTTATTCAGATGGCGCAGTATTCAAATATACAATTACTGATACCTTACATTTAGCTGAGCATATTGGTTATGATTCAGAGAAACATGCAAGTATGAATGTAACGATTGCATGTAATACACTTGGTTCAGATAGTAGCATTACAACGAATTATATTGCATTAAAAAGTAGTTTAAAAGCTGGAGCGACAGCATCAGGAAATGATACAATTCAGGTTCCGATTGCAAGAGCTAGTGTTAAAGCTGCAATTGGTGTTGAGAAAAGAGTAGGTTCGGGAACATTCTGGTCAATGATTTTCCTTGTATTCATTCAGATTATATATGTAACTATGGTTTATGGTCCAATTGCGGCATTCCTTG
>JBMLOK010000159.1:0-1234 GCA_049243005.1 Bacteroidia bacterium
TTATGATTTAGACATTACCCACTGTGCTACTTTTGGAGCCAATTCTTTTTGTGATTTAGCACCAACAAACACACCGATATGTCCACCTGGGAAAGCATACAATTCTTTGTCTTTTGAACCAATTGCATCATTAACCGGAATGGTTGATGTGTTAGGAATAATATTGTCTTCAGTTGCATAAACATTCAGGAAAGGCATAGTTAAGTTTTTCAAATCAACTTTCTTTCCACCTAATGTCATTTCACCTTTGATTAATTTATTGTCTCTGAATAAATCTTTGATGTACTTACGGAACATTTCACCAGCCAAATCAGGGGTATCTGCTTTCCATTTTTCCATTCTTAAGAAATTGGTCATTTTAGCTTCATCACCCATCATATCCATTACACCGAAGTATTTGCTGATATCCATGCTAGGTTTTAAAGCACCAAATCCAGCACTTAACATATCTGCAGGAATGATTCCCAAACTATCTACCATTGCATCTACATCAATGTCTTTAGTCCAACGGTACAACATACACTCATTTCCTTTGAAATCGAAAGGAGCAACATAAACAGTTAATGATTGTAATTTCTCTGGAAATAAAGAAGCATAAATGGTGCTAAAAGTACCACCTTGACAAATTCCCATTTTATGAATTTTAGGACTGTTTGTTGTTTTTCTAATGAAATCAACAGCACCACCCATGAAATCCAGGATATAATCTTCCATGGTTAAATATCTGTGCTGACGTTTTGGATAACCCCAATCCATGATATAAATATCAAGACCCTCTTCCATTAATTTTTTAACAAGACTTCTATCCGGTTGAAGATCTAAAACATCATGACGATTCATGATAGCAAAAGAAATCAATACAGGTATTTTGCAAGTTGCAGGAGTTTCTCTTTTATAGTGGTATAATTTTACCAGGTCTTTTTGCCAAACTAATTCTTTAGGAGTCGTAGCAATTTCTACCTCATCCATTTTTGAAAGTAATTCATAACCTTTCACAAGTTTTTCACTTGTTTTGGTCATTTCTTCCATCATTCCTGAAATATTTAAGTTCATCATATATTGGTTTTAGATTTGTTATGAAAAGGGAATTAATAAAAAAAGATTCAATTATTTCAAAAAACACTTCAACATTTTTAAAAAAAAAGCCACAGGTCCCTCAACCTATGGCCTTAAACACTATAAACAAACAAAATTACGCGTTCGCTTTTGTACCTTTACGAGTTTTGGTTTCTTT
>JBMLOK010000160.1:0-1982 GCA_049243005.1 Bacteroidia bacterium
AAACGCGCATAGGTTTTTGAAACCTGTATTTTCAAATCAAGTTCCTTCCACTTCAGGTTCCACATTTCGGCTTTTGCTTCTGCATTGGCTGCTTGTTTATGACGAACATATACCATTGGAAACTCAAATGCCTGATTCAGTCCGATTCTATTGTCTTTATATGAACTGTTTATCTGACCTGATTCACCATTAATATTTGTTAAAGGAATATTCCAAGATGCTTTTGCAATTTGCTCCTTGTATTGTTTTTGAAGAGAAGCATTTCGCAATTGCATATTGTTTTGAATGGCAGAATCCAAAGCTGCTTCAAGACTGATTCTGTTTTGTGCAAAGCCCGATGTACTTAACAACATCAAAACCAATACGCCCATCATGGCTTTTCTTTTTTCTCTTCTGGTTTGAATATGTTCGAAGATGATATACAATACAGGTAAAACAAACAAGGTAAGTAATGTAGCAAGTAACAATCCACCAATAACAACTGTAGCTAAAGGACGTTGAACCTCAGCTCCTGCACCATCACTAATGGCCATTGGAAGAAATCCCAATGAAGCAACGAAAGCTGTCATTAATACCGGACGTAATCTCATAGAAGTTCCTTGTAAAACAATGGCTTTCATATCGCGCATACCTGATGCTTTAAGTCGATTGAATTCTGCTATCAACACAATACCATTTAATACTGCCACACCAAATAATGCAATGAATCCAACTCCTGCAGAAATTGAAAAAGGCATTCCTCTTGAAGCAAGTGCGAATATTCCACCAACAGCAGATAAAGGAATTGCAGAGAAAATCAACAAGCCATGTTTTAATGAACTGAAAGTAAAATACAGCATCAGTAAAATCAACAATAAAGAAAGTGGAACAGCTAAACTCAATCGTGCTTTTGCAGCTTCTAAATTTTCGAAAGCACCACCATAAGTTACATAATAACCCGGAGCCATTTTTAACCTCGACTTTACCTTTTCTTGCAATTCAGTTACAATCGATTCAACATCTCTTCCTCTCACATTAAAACCAATGATGATTCTTCGTTTTGCATCCTCACGTTGTATTTGTCCGGGACCTTCTTTAATCGACACATCAGCCAATTGGTATAAAGGAACCTGAGTACCTTTATTGGTTGGAATCAATAAATTTCTAACATCTTCGAGATTGCTTCTTTTTTCTGAAGCCAATCTTACTACCAAATCAAATCTTTTTTCACCCTCGAAAACCAAACCACTGCTTTGACCAGCAAATGCAGTATTGATGACACGGTTGACATCTTCAATATTTAATGCGTATTGAGCTAGGTTGTTTCTATTGAATTTAATTACAATCTGAGGCATACCTGTTACTGTTTCAACATATAAATCTTTTGCACCTTCAACACCTGAAACAACTGCACCCAATGTTTGAGCATATCGAGCCAATGAATCTAAATTTTCACCAAAAATCTTACAAACAACATCTTGTCTGGCACCTGTCATAAGTTCATTAAAACGCATTTGAACAGGATATTGAAATCCATAAGTAACACCTGGAATATTTTCTAATTCTTTGGTCATTTTTTCAGACAATTCATCAAAGGTTTTAGCTGATGTCCATTCCTTTTTATCTTTTAAAATAATCATTAAATCCATTGCCTCAATTGGCATAGGATCAGTAGGAATTTCACCACTTCCAATTTTGGCCACTACTTTTTCTACTTCAGGAAATTTGGCTTTTAATAATTGAGAAGATTTATTTGCTACATCTAAACTTACATTCAGATTTGAACCAACCAAAACCCTTGTTTCAACAGCAAAATCTCCTTCTTCCAAACTTGGAATAAATTCACCTCCCATGTTCATCAAAACAGCTATAGAAATTAATAACATAGCAAATGAACCTGCAATAATTGTTTTAGGAAAACCCAAAGCCCATTGTAATTTATCATGATAAAAATGTTCCAATTTTAACATCAGTTTATCAGAAAAATTGGGTTGATGTCCGAG
>JBMLOK010000160.1:2082-4879 GCA_049243005.1 Bacteroidia bacterium
AAACTATCAGGATAATAATCTGACCAAATACTGCAGAGTTCATCATTTTTCCTGCCGCATGTCCAACCCCTTCATCCATCTCACGTTTATCGAGCATCACATGTTCACCTATGATTTTTCTGCTGTGTAATCCATGCATTACTGCCTCAACTATAATCACCGCTCCATCTACTATCAAGCCAAAATCCAATGCTCCTAAACTCATTAAATTTCCGCTTACACCAAAGGTATTCATCATGATTACGGCAAAGAGCATGGCTAGCGGAATCACAGATGCAACAAGTAAACCTGCTCTGAAATTTCCAAGGAAAAGAACCAATACAAAAATGACAATCAAAGCTCCTTCCATCAGGTTTTTCTCAACTGTTCCGATGGCATTGTTCACCATTTTAGTTCTATCTAAAAATGGTTCAATTACAACTCCCTCAGGTAAGGTTTCCTGAATCTGAGTGATTCTTTCTTTCACACTTTTTATCACGTCATTTGAGTTGCCACCTTTAAGCATCATAACAACTGCGCCTGCAACTTCTGTTTCTCCGTTAAAAGTCATGGCACCATATCGTGTTGCATAACCAAGTTTAATTTCGGCAACATCTCTAATAAAAACCGGGCTTCCCGACTGAGTTTCCTTCACAACCATGCTGCGGATATCATCCATATTTTCAACCAAACCTTCACTTCTGATATACAAAACAGTTGGACCTTTTTCAATATAAGCACCACCTGTATTTTGGTTGTTTTTTTCTAAAGCATTAAACACATCATCCATTGAAATACCAAAAGATTTGAGCTTAGCAGCATCAACAGCAATTTCATATTGCTTGAGTTTACCGCCAAAACTACTTACATCGGCAACACCTTTTATTCCGAGTAATTGACGACGTACAATCCAATCCTGAATGGTGCGTAATTGCATCACATCAAACTTGTCTTCATAACCTTTTTTTGGTCGAACTACGTATTGATATATTTCCCCTAAACCTGTAGTTACCGGACCCAAAGAAGGAACTCCTGCACCCGGAGGAATCATATCTTTAACATTTACAAGACGTTCGCTTACTTGCTGACGAGCCCAATAAATATCAGTTTCATCATCAAAGACAATGGTTACTAAAGAAAGTCCGAATCGCGAAAAACTTCTGATTTCAACAAGTCCGGGTATATTGCTATTGGCTTGTTCAATTGGAAATGTTATGAGACGTTCCACATCGGGAGCGCCTAAAGAAGGTGAAACCGTTATTACCTGAACTTGATTATTGGTAATATCCGGAACTGCATCAATTGGAAGTTTGGTAAATTGGTACGAACCATAAATCACCAAACCCAATACACCCAATGCAATAATTAACTTATTTCGGATTGAAAACCCGATAATATGATTTAACATGTTTGTTATAATTTTTTAAGAAATGAAAAACTGAAAACGGTAGGTTAATCAGGCATTTCGGGGAGGCTGAAAAATAACAGCCAGCTTGGTAAAGCTATAATGAAAACGATAAGAATCTTCAGGTTTTGGCACATCTGATAATGTATAAAAACCAAGAGCCTGTAATTCTTCAATGACTAAAACATGGTAATGACTAAAGCAATGTGTAAACAATGGCAAATCATCGTGATTTTCTTCACTTTTGTGTTTTGAGTCTTCGTCGTAATGCAGTTTAAGAAAAGTAATAAAAGAGATGTCCTCTTTTTCTTCAATTGTATGATGTTTGTAATGTCCGATTAAATAAGGTAGTCTTGATAATTGTTCAAACAAATCCGGCTTGAGGGAATTTAACCCAAGCAAGAATATCAAAACAAAAAGACTATATTTTTTAAACGAATTCATTTTTACAAAGATACATTTTTAATTATAATCTGCTTAAAAGTGATTTGTATCAAGAAAATTGACACTAAAACCACGTTAATGCAAAATCTAAATTAATAAACATGAAACAAAACCTTCTTCTCCTTGTGCTTATTATCTTTTGCTTCAATGCTAAAGCCCAAAAAACTTATCCCTTGAAGAAAGATTTGATGAAATCGTTTGGCAAAAATTTCATTCCGGTAACGGATAAACATTTGATGAATAAATATGAAGTTAGTAACGATGATTACCACCAGTTTTTATTGGAAATGAAATACAGGGTATCAACAGATTCATTTAACAGGCTTTATCCTGATACTACCAAATGGAGAAACTTAAGAACTTATAATGAACCTTATGTAATTTATTATTTCAAACATCCTGCTTATTCAGAGTATCCTGTAGTTAATATTAGCAGAGCACAAGCAGAAACATATTGCAAGTGGTTAACAGAATATTATATGAGAAACGAAAAAAGGGCATACAAATCAGTAGTTTTCAGATTACCTACAGAAGGTGAATGGATAATGGCTTATACGGGAAAAGACTCAAGTTTCGGATTTAGATTTCCCTGGGGTTATTTCATGAAAAGTAAACCAAAAGATGTTTCTATTAATTATTGTGAAGCCCATCAGGAAGAAATCAGGTATAAAACTGAAACTAAAAAACCTGATCCTAATTCAATGAAAGGATTTTTATTGAACTCTCCTTACTACGATACCATAAATTATGAAAAGGATTTTCACATGTATGAAATGCCTGCAATTTGCAGTGGCTTAAGTAGTGCTTTTTATACCACAAATGTAGCTGCCAAAGGCTTCAAACAAAACAAAGCAGGATTTTACCATATGGCAGGAAATGTAAGCGAAATGGTTCAGGGCAACAAAACTAAAGGTGGTAATTATTTAAGTCCGGGTTATTATACCAGAGCCGATGCAGAAGACGAATTCG
>JBMLOK010000161.1:0-3857 GCA_049243005.1 Bacteroidia bacterium
CATCATATAGAAACAAAATTATTAAAACCGGAAAACAGACAATATTCAGATGCTTACTGGGAAAATAGAAAAATGGCCCCATCATGTTTATTGTATTATATAGGATTGAACACTAAACTTCAAGGGATGAAACACCATAATCTGTTTTTTGATACTGATTTTGGTTTACACTCACACGAAATTTATACGGATCCAAAATGGCCTACTAATCCATTATTTTATGCTTCAGCACCTTCTGTTACCGACCCAAGTGTTGCACCAGAAGGAAAAGAAAATTTGTTTCTATTGATTCCAATTGCTCCCGGTTTAGGAGGTGATGATGAAGTTATTAGAGAAAAATACCTGGATATCATGCTACAAAGGCTGGAAGAAAGATTAGGTGTTAAGGTTAAAGAGCATATTATTTACAAGAGAAGTTACAGCATCAGCAATTTTGTAGATGATTATCATGCCTTTAAAGGAAATGCATACGGATTGGCAAATACTTTAACTCAAACAGCAATCTTAAAACCTCGCTTAAGAAGTAAAAAAGTAAAAAGCCTCTATTTCTCAGGCCAGTTAACGGTTCCGGGACCAGGAGTACCTCCGGGAATCATTAGCGGAAAAGTTTGTGCCCTACAAATTTTGAAGGATAGTAAAACAAATTAGGGCAAAATGAATTTATACTTATACTTTATTGACCTAAATCAGGTTTTTGGAGTATTAATTTTAAGAAGAATCAAATGAAAACACTTTACGACCGGGTATCAATGAAAAGCAGTAAGCTGGTTACAAATGCTTATAGCACTTCATTTTCAATGGGCATTAAGTTTTTGGCACCAAGGTTTCACAATCCTATTTATGCCATATACGGTTTTGTGCGCTTAGCAGATGAAATCGTGGATAGTTTTCACGATTTTGATAAAGCTAAATTATTAAAAGAATTCAAAAGAGATACCTATCAGGCAATTGAAGAAGGCATTAGTATGAATCCAATTTTGCAATCCTTTCAAGAGGTTGCAAATAAATTTGGAATTGAAAACTACCTAATCGAAACTTTTTTGAAAAGTATGGAGATGGACCTTCATAAGTCGGAATACGATCAAAATGGATATGAAAATTATATTCTAGGTTCAGCAGAAGTAGTAGGTTTAATGTGTTTGAGGGTTTTTACTGAAGGTGATACAAAACGATATGAAGAGTTGAAACCTTATGCAATGAAATTGGGCTCAGCATTTCAAAAAATAAATTTCTTAAGAGATTTACATGCCGATTCAGAAGGTTTAGGAAGAATGTATTTCCCTCAACTAAGAAATCAAAATTTCACGGAAGCCATCAAAAAAGAAATTGAAGCTGATGTAGCTGCTGATTTTGCCTTAGGTTACCAAGGAATTAAAATGCTTCCAAAGGACGCACGATTTGGAGTTTATGTTGCTTATATCTATTATTCAAAATTATTGAATAAAATAACCCAATTGCCTGCCGAATGCATCATGGAAGAAAGAGTTCGTATTTCTGATCAACATAAATATGCTTTGTTTTTTGGTTCATTCTTAAGACATAGTTTTAATATGCTGTAAAATGCCATTCCTACTAGTTTTGATAAGTTTTTTGTTACCTGCAAATAAGACTTTGAACGAGATAAGGTCATTGTACCATGAATCCATTTATTCTTCTGAAAAATCGAAAGAAATCATCAATTATTTCGATAAAGAGCCTGGCAAAACAGCAACTGAAATGGCTTATGAAGGAGCTTCAAGAATGGTGAGAGCAAAACATCTTTTCTTTCCTCATGATAAACTTTCAACTTTTCAAAAAGGAAAGGTTCTGGTTGAAGAAGCAGTAAAAAAAGAGCCTAACGGAATAGAAATAAGGTATTTAAGATATAGCCTTCAATTAGAAAGTCCAAGTTTTTTGAGCTATAGACAAAATCTTTCAGAGGATAGAAAATTTTTGATAGAACATTATTCAGAGGTTCGAGATAAAGAACTAAAGTTACGATTAAAAGACTTTTTAATAAAAGAAGCAAAGCTTAGTATTGAAGAGAGAAAAATTATAAATTAAATGTTAGAGGAAGTAATACTGGTAGACGAACACGATAATGAAATTGGATTGATGGAAAAAATGGAAGCCCATGAAAAGGCTTTATTGCATCGTGCGTTTTCAGTTTTTGTCTTTAATAAAAAAGGAGAATTACTTCTTCAGCAAAGAGCTTTACATAAATATCATTCAGGTGGTTTGTGGACCAATACATGTTGCTCACATCCACGAAAAGGTGAAGAGGTAATTCAATCGGCTCATAGAAGATTAATGGAAGAAATGGGTTTTGATTGTGAATTGGAATTAAAACATAAATTCATTTATAAAGCCCCATTTACAAACGGACTTACTGAACACGAATTAGATTATATTTTTACAGGTGAATATGAAGTAGCGCCTAATCCCAATCCTGATGAAGTAGCATCATACAGATGGATTGAGGTGGTACAACTTCAAAAAGAAATTGAAGAACATCCTGAAAATTTTACCGTCTGGTTTAGAATCATTTTAGATCAATATCTTCATACACTAGCCTAAAAGCTAAGTAAAAATCTCATTTCTCCTCATCTTTGTAAAGCATGGCAGTTCATTATTTACTAAATAAAATAGCGGGAGGAGAAAGTGAAATCCTTGATTTCAAAAAAACAATCTCCTCAGCATCAAAAATTGCTAAGACAATTTGCGCTTTTGCCAACCACAAAGGAGGAACTTTACTTGTGGGTGTTAACGACAATAAAACAATTTCAGGCGTAAAAAGTGAGGATGAAAGGTATATGCTTGATTTAGCTGCACAATTTTATGTAAAACCCACTATCGAACTAAAAATGGTTGAATGGGAATTTGGGAACAAAGTTGTTATTGAAGCAATTATACCTGAAGGAACAGATAAACCCTATTATTCAAAAGATGATGATGGAAAATGGTGGGCACATATCAGAGTCAAAGACCAATCACTTTTAGCAAGCAAAATTGTGCTGGATGTTTTAAAAAGAAACAGTGGTAAACAACAAAACATTATCAATTATACCAGGCACGAAGAAGGACTCTTAAAATTCCTTCAGAAAAACGAAAAAGCTACTTTAAAAGAATTGTGCCAGGCTTTAAATATTTCAAGATGGAGAGCCCAAAAAATTCTTGTTGCTTTAGTAAGCGCCGGAATTATCAGAAACCATACTACAGAAAAAATGGAATTCTTTACTCTAAGTTAGTCTGTAAAACCGTTTTGGCAGGAAATTTGAATTAAGTTAGAATAAAGATTTTAAGTCTTAATTTGCAAACCAAAGAAACTTATATGAGATACATTTTAATTGTCTTAGCCATCGTATTATCAGGCTATCAAGGAAATACACAAACTAGTCCTCAAAACATGGAGATAGTTAAACGTTTTGTTTATTTTCTGGATAATGGATTCGAAAAAATAGATTTACTAAAAGTTCCATCTGTTAAACGTTCATTTTTTAGTATTGGCAAACCACAATTAATTATTGCAGATAAAAATGATAAATCAAAGAAAAATTTGGTGAATTCATTTACAATTTTGGTTAAAGAAGGTGGAAATGATGAGCATGGAAAATCTTACGTAAATCCATCACCTTTTACTACAGTCACTTGTAATTCAGTAATTTCAGCTCAAAAACCAAAAGCAACCATTACGTTTTTGGAAATAAAATTAAACGTTACCTTGCCTTCTACCGGAAGCAAATACAGCAATCCGATTGGAAGTTTACCTGTAGGATTTTTCCTTTATCTTGATTAGAAGCAATTAGTCGACTACTTTTGTAAACTCAAATCAGCAAAATTTATGAAAGTAGGCGTTGTAATTTTCCCCGGCTCCAATT
>JBMLOK010000162.1:0-3326 GCA_049243005.1 Bacteroidia bacterium
ATTTTTAACCTTAACTTTGTAGAAGAACTAACAACTGCAACATGACTAAAGCTAAACAACCGGCAGCAAAGAAGTCTGCTATCCCGGCTTCAAAAGTGGCGGCAAAAAGCGCTGCAACTAAGAAGCCAATCCTTGACGATGACGACGATGAGGATGATGACGATTTATTAAATGATGATTTAGACCTGGACTTGGATGATGATATCGAAATTGATGAGCCAGATCCTAAATCAATCAAACCATTTTTAGATGATGACGATGATGATTTTGATGATGACGACTTTTAATTAACGTCGTTTCCAAACCAACGATGGGGTTTCTGCTAAATTGCTTTTATGCAGAGCCCTATCGTATATATAAAATCTATATCGACAAGTATCGGCAGCATTTGGTAATTGGTTAGGTCCAATTTTCACTTCAATATCACCCCGAATGGCTTTGTGCCTGCCCTCAGGTGAAATGTTATCAAATCTGTACGCATAAGATAGTGTATCAAATACATTAAACGGATTTGTTACATATCTAAAAACTCCTTTGAAACTTTCCTGGTATTCGAAATGAATATTATTGTAATATGGATTTATTGATTTTCCGGTTGAATCAGTAACTGCATTAAAAGGAGAAAGGGTGTCAGATTGGTTTAAACCTAAATCGCCATCACCATCTTTAAAAGTAAAAGTTAGTATCATAAACGAATCAATTCCTGATTGATTCGGAACAAAAGCTGCACTTTTAAATTCTATCTGAGGGGTTTCAGGATAGATTTCCTTTTTTTTGCAGGAATGAATTGCAAAAACTAAAAGCAGCAAAACAAGTATATGTCTGAAATTCCTATAAATTGGTCTCATAAAATATTCAATTCAAAATTAAACAATTTTGAGGAATTGTGTTTGCAAGCTTTTAACTATCAATTCCATTCAAATAAAGTTTACAATCAATATTGCAGATTGCTTGGTATTAACGAAGCAAACGATATTACAGATATACAAAAAATACCTCATATTCCTGTTGAATTATTTAAAACCTTAACAATCAAAACAGGAGAATTCGAATCTCAAAAAATATTTGAAAGTAGCGGAACCACTGGCATGTTGAATAGTAAACATCATGTGGCCGATTTAAACATATATAAAGAAAGTTTTACCTCATGTTTCACTCAGTTTTTTGGTGAAATTTCGAATTATTGTTTTTTAGGTTTGCTTCCTTCCTATCTAGAAAAAAATAATTCTTCGCTGGTTTATATGGTTCAACAATTAATGGCAATTTCAGGAAATCCTCAAAATGGATTCTTTTTGTTTGAACACGATGTTTTATTTGAAAGAATTCAATCACTTGAAAAAAATAAACAGCCCTATATTTTATTTGGTGTGAGTTTCGCATTATTGGATTTCGCTGAAAAATTTCAATTCAAAATGGAATATGGCCGCGTAATTGAAACTGGTGGAATGAAAGGCAGAAAAAAAGAAATCACCAAAGATGAATTGTTATCACAGCTAGGTAATCGTTTTCAAAGCACAAAAATATCATCAGAATATGGCATGAGTGAATTGTTGAGTCAGGCTTATTCTTTTGAAAACGGACAGTACCAATCACCCGCCTGGATGAAGGTTCAAACAACAGAAATTAATGACCCGGGAAAGTTTTGCAAAACCGGGAAAACCGGAATTATACAAGTAATAGACCTTGCCAATATTCATACTTGTTGTTTTATCAAAACAAGTGATATTGGAATTATTCATGAAGATGAAAAATTTGAGGTTTTAGGAAGAATTGACCATAGTGACATGAGAGGCTGCAGTTTATTAATTAGCTAAGTAACTGTTTATAAAGAGTTTGAACAGGTTTAACTTATCGTCTCTTTTTTACTATTTTTTTCTAAGTTTGAGCACCAAACCAAACCTATAAAAAAATGACAAATTCTACACGCAGAGAGCACGATTTTCTCGGCGAAATGGATATCCCTAATGAACTATATTATGGAATTCAAACATTCAGAGCTAAAGAGAATTTTAATATTACAGGAATTCCTATTTCAAAGGAGCCTCATTTCATAAAAGCACTTGGTTATGTAAAAAAAGCAGCTGCATTAGCTAACAGAGATTGCGGTGTTTTAGATGCAAAAGTTACAGAAGCAATTTGTTATGGAAGTGATGAAATCATTTCAGGTAAATACAACCACCAGTTTGTTTCCGATTTAATTCAAGGTGGTGCAGGAACATCATGCAACATGAATGCTAATGAAGTAATTGCAAATATTGGATTAGAATACCTGGGTTACAAAAAAGGTGAATACGAACATGTGCATCCCAATAACCATGTAAATTGTTCTCAATCTACCAATGATGCTTATCCTACTGCATTTAGAATTGCTTTGTATTTTAAGATGAATGAATTCATTGAAAAATTAGAGCTTTTACAAAAAGCACTTTGGGTTAAAGGGATTGAATTTGATAAGGTCTTAAAAATGGGTAGAACCCAGTTGCAAGATGCGGTTCCAATGACATTGGGACAAGAGTTCAGAGCATTTAGTACCACTGTTGGAGAAGATATTTTGAGATTAAAAGAAGCACAAAGTTTAATTCTTGAAGTAAATATGGGTGCAACTGCTATAGGAACTAGAGTAAATGCACCTGATGGTTATGCTGAATTATGTGTGGAATATCTTGCAAAAGAATGTGGCATTCCGGTAGTATTAGCACCTGATTTAATTGAAGCTACAGGTGATACGGGAGCTTATGTTCAGATAATGGGTACATTAAAAAGAAATGCGATTAAGCTTTCTAAAATGTGCAATGATTTAAGGTTATTAAGTTCGGGACCAAGAACAGGATTTAATGAAATTAATTTACCTCCACGCCAACCAGGTTCATCTATTATGCCGGGAAAAGTAAATCCTGTGATACCTGAAGTTGTGAACCAAACCTGTTTTTATGTAATAGGACAAGATTTAACTGTAACGATGGCAGCAGAAGCAGGGCAATTACAATTAAATGTAATGGAACCTGTTATTGCATTTGCGATGTTTACTTCATTGGAATATTTAGGAAATGCGATTGTAACATTAATCGACAAATGTATTGTTGGCATTACAGCCAATCCTGAAAGAGCCAGAGAAATGGTGATGAATAGTATTGGAATTGTAACCCAATTGAATCCGATTTTGGGTTATGAAGAAAGTGCCAGCATAGCAGGAGAAGCTTTACAAACAGGAAAAAGTGTTCATCAAATAGTTGTAGAAGAAAGAAAGCTCATTTCGCAAAGCAAATGGGAAGAAGTGTTTTCTGTTGAGAATTTGATTAATCCGAAATTTATTAATAAATAATTTT
>JBMLOK010000162.1:3426-5678 GCA_049243005.1 Bacteroidia bacterium
CCAAACAAACGAATCATTTGTTTTGGAGGAGTAAAAATTACCATCGGAGGTTCATTTACAGAATTAGATACATCTGTATCTAAATAAACTTGATGGTCTGATGAAGACTGCGCCCAGCCGCTTATCCCAAGAAACAAGGCGATTAAAAAAAAGAGGGCTTTCATAATATAAATTTAAGGTAAATAGTTGAGGCTGTCAACTTGTTTTATTGTTAAAAATTATTCAAATTGCATACTCTTAAATTTTCACTAATTGTGATTGCAACTATTGAAAGTATAAAAACGTCTTAACAAAACATCTAAATAAACCAAAATGAAAAAAACACTACTTAGTTTGATGGCCCTAGTGGCCGGAGTAGGTTGCACATTTGCACAAGGTTATTATCACCTTAAGCAAACAGGCACTTCAGCTCCTTATTCAAGTTTAGTTACACCTAACACCGTTGTTGTAGCTCAAGGCTCTAACAACGTTTTATCTACAGCTCAAAATCTTCCATTTGCATGGAATTTTTATGGCAAAGCTGTTACTGCTTATAAAGTGAGTGATAATGGTTACATTACATTTAATTCAACTGAACAAAATAGTGTTGGAGCAAACGTATCAATTCCTGATGCTGCTGCACCTTTAAATGCTATTTATGCATTTTGGGATGAGTTGGAATTAAAAGCAATTTCAGGAAGTGGAGTAAAAACAGAAGCTAGAACTTTTACTTATGGAACAGCTCCAAGCAGAGTTCATGTAATTCAATGGTTCACTGCTTCTAAAACAGGAACTGCAGCAGGTAGTGCAAACTACATATACTTCGCTATTCGTTTATACGAAGGTGCTGGCTTTGATATCGTTTACAATGATGCATCACCTAATATAACTGGTCTTTCAGGCACAATAGGTTGTCAAAATGAAGATGGTTCAGTTGCAACTATGGTTGCTGGTCCTTCTGCTGATTTCCCTAACAAACTTGGTTCACAAGAAAATGCAACTGATAAAGTTTACAGCTTCATGTATGGAACTCAATCACCTAATGATGCAGTTTTAGCTTCAGTTGAATTACCAAAATTTGCTGCAAAAAATAGTTCAGTAGTTTTAAAAGGTACAATCATGAACTATGGTGCTCAAGAATTAACTTCATTCAAAATTAACTACAGCGTAAATAATGGCGCTACAAAAACTATGACTATTTCTGGTGTAGGTGTTGCAGCAAGTGGTGGTTCTTTTGATTATACTCATAATGCAACTTATACTCCAACAGCTTCTGGTAGTGATGCTATCAGAATTTGGGTTTCAGAACCTAATGGTGGTGTTGATGGTAACGAAGCAAACAATGAATTAAACAAAACTTTATTGGTAGTTGACAAAACTATGCCAAGAAGAGCTTTACATGAAGTATTCACTTCATCAACTTGTCCTCCTTGTAAACCAGGTAATGAGCAATTAACTGCTGTATTAAACGAAAAAGTTGGTAAATGGGCTGTAATTAAATACCAATACTATTTCCCTGGTACTGGGGATCCTTATTTCACACAAGAAGCTTTAAACAGAGGTACTTATTATGGTGGCGTAAGCGCAGTTCCAAATATGTATATTGATGGTGGATGGAATGATAATCCAAATGGTTTCGACGAAGAAATTTTTGATCAATTCCAAACTATTCCTTCTTTATTAGAAATGTCAAGTTCTTTAACTGTTACTGGTAACAAAGCTGATGTTGCTGTTACCGTTACTCCAGTTGCTGATATGCCTGCAGGTAATTACAAATTACGTGTTGCTTTGGTAGAAAGAGAAACTGCTCAAAATATCAAATCTAATGGTGAATCAGTTTTCCATTTTGTAATGAAGAAAATGTTACCAACTGAAGCTGGTCAAGCATTTACTTTCCCTGCAAAAGATGCTCCTAAAACAGTAAACTTGTCTTATACTTTCCCTGGTTCTTTCAAATTAGCTCCAAGTGCTAGAACTACAAGTACTGCTAATCCTACTGGTGCTGGTTATGCAGGTATCAATATTGCTACAGAAAACAGCGTTGAAGAATTTTATGATTTAGCAGTAGTTGCTTTCATCCAAAATGATGATACTAAAGAAATTCTTCAATCTAGCTGGACAGTTCAAGATTGGGCAATCGGTATGAAAGAAAACGTTAAAAAAGCTACTGATTTTTCAGTTTATCCAAATCCTGCTAACACTGCCATCACTATTGAGTGGAATGGTAACAAAGATGCTAGCTTCCGTATTTTGGACTTAAACGGTAAAGAAGT
>JBMLOK010000163.1:0-3228 GCA_049243005.1 Bacteroidia bacterium
TTGTAATTAGTTGCACTTGCAGACCCACTAGGATTTATTGTATACGTACCACTTAAAGCAGCATACGAGAACTGCGTCACTAAACAATAAATAATAGCTAAAAAAGCCCTTTTTAACCAGAAATTTGGTGATAAACAATGCTGTTTCGGATTCATGATGTTTGATATTCAAGTGCGCAAATCCTTAAAAATTATTGCACTTAGGTTTATGGTTTTCTATTGTTAAAACCCAATTTTGATTACCTTTTTAATGCAATTTTGCATGAGGTGCAAGCTTAATTGAGATATACCATACAAACCTAGCGGGATGGGGAAATCAGCACAATAGCTGTTTCCCGTCATTTATTTAAAGCCAAAGGCTCTTTTAAGAAATTGATTTTGAAATTGAATTCTAAATTATTTAGAATCGAAATGACTTGAAATTAGGAAATATAACCCATTCGACTAGCCGCTAACATCATGCCGGCGAGGTTCTTTACTTCCAGTTTTCTAAAAATGTTTTTGCGGTGATTTTCTACCGTAAAAATCGAAATCGCTAACTTATCTGAAATTTCCTGAGAAGTGAATTCATTTGCAATAAGTTGAATGATTTCAATTTCACGAGGCGACAAAACACTTGAATTTAAGGAGCGGTATTTTGATGTTAAAAAATGGTATTCATCAGGAATAGATATCTCATTTGCATAAACACTTTTTATGCAATTAATCATATCAGCTTCGGGCTGCTTTTTATTGATAAAACCCTTTACTCCAATAGATAGTAAGTTTTCAACCAACATAGCCGAACTCAGGGTTGTATGCGCTATAATCTTAATAAATGAGTAATGGGCAATAACTTCCTCAAACAACTCTATACTTAATACATCCGGGGCAACAATGTCTAAAATAAGAATATCAATTTCTGTTTTAAGTAATTGTTCTTGTAAATCCTTTTTTGTAACACAAGTAAATACAACTTCCATCTGGTTGGCTGTTAAAAAATCCGCCAATCCTTTCAATATAAATGTATGATCATCGAACAAGCCAATTCTAATTGTATTCATCGTGCAAAAGTAGTAGGATGTTGCTTTTAAAATATGCCGGAAAACCGCTATTGATTTATTGGAAATTAATAGTAAAAACGGTTTCTTTTTCAAGCTCACTTTCAACACGAATACTGCAATTGTACTTATATAATAATTCGTGAACTATATATAAACCAATCCCAAAACCAGGTTCTTTATTCGTTCCAAACGATGAAATAACATCCTTATTAAATAACTGGTTTAGCTTTTCGGGTTTAATTCCCATGCCATTATCAATTACTTTTAATTGACCAAGCTGCTTATCAAATACCAATTTAACAGAAGTATTCTCATAACTGAATTTTATTGCATTGGAAACCAAATTACGCAATACAATTTTCATAATATCAGGAGGTAGTTTAACTGTTGTATTTTCAGGAATTTCACATTCAAAGGAAATGCGTTTCTCTTGCGCCGACAATTGAACCTGAATTATTGTTTCATCAACAATTTCGTTTAGGTCACATAATTCCTGAATGTTTTCTGTAACTGCAATTTCTGTTTTCGACCAGTTTAATAAATTGTTTAAAATCGTATTAGCATTATCAAACTGCTTACTTACCTCATTAATATGTTCTAGCATTTGTTCATCCGCTGTTTTCTTTTTAAAGCCATTCACCAGCATATTTAATGTTAGCATAGGGGTTTTAAAATCATGAGAAATGACGGTAAAAATCTTCTGATTTAACACATTCAGTCTTTTTAAATCATTATTGGCAGAAGCCAATTGTTTATTGGTTTTATTTCGTTGTTTAACGGCCTGGTATAAAAACCAAAGTAATACCGAAAAAATAATGATGGCAATCGAAATTGTCCAAACTATAATCTTTTGCTTTGCTATAGTCGCCTGCAATTTTCCATTCTCTATTGCTTTAGCTTGCTCTACCTCTTTTGTTTGGTAATCAGCAATGGTTTGTGCCAATTCTTGAGAATAGATTTTTTTGGTTATTGATATGCACTTGTTCTTGAATATGAATGCTTTTTTTACAAAATCATGCTTAAACAAGGCCTCCGAACAGTGGTTATATAAATTCAATAGTTCGTTTGAATTGTTTTGTTCCTGGGATAAAGAAATAACTGTATCACAAAAAGCTTCAAGTCCTGTAACATTAAACTGTTTGTAAATTTTTTGATGGGTAGCCGAATTCATCGGTGTTGCATTTAATAATTTAGCATACAAACTAAAACTGTTATATTTTGAGTCACGTGATGTATACATTTCATAAAGCAACCCAAGTATATGATTTTCATCAAAGTCCCCTTTATAAATCGATGCATCAATAAGCTGCTCAAAAACAGCAAAATAATAAAGTGTTTTAACCGGAAGATTCTTTTCAAGCTTTAATGCCTCTTCACAAACGGAAATATAGCCATCTAAATCTTTAATAAAAATTAAGTATTGTGAATAATAGTATTTTGAATAAATGATTAAAAAAGTATCCTGTAATGCCATTGCCTTTTTTTCATTCTTTAAGGAGATTTCTTTTAGCTTTTCAACATCACCTTGAATTATAAAAAGGACGATATCATATATATCAGCATAAATCTTTGCTCGTGCAACATTTGCTTCGTTTTGTTTAGGGAAAGAATTGATGTAATTTTTTAAATCTTTACTTAAAACAGCGGCTTCAACCAACATCTCCTGATTCAACATCCTTACTATTTGATGCCACCTGATTTTAACATAATCTAGGTTAATAGAATCCTTTATCTTAGGTTCCTCAACAACTTTTGAAATTAGCTTATTCAGTTTCTCAACATTTTGAATATAGTTATCACTGAGTATTTGCATAAAATTCAAAACATGAGAATAACTGGGCTTCCCATTTGCAATTTCTCTTAAGGATATCGAAATAGGGCTATTGGGAATCGTATTCAGGTAATGAATCGCCGAATCATTTTGTTCCTGCAAAATAAATTGCTCAACTTTTTTAAGCGTATTATCATTGTAATTACCAGCACTTTGAGAATATGCACTAAAGCATAAAAAGAAGAAAACAACAATACAAGTTAGTTTAGTCATCAGATTTTTTAATACAGAATTATCAAACAAAAAATTGAAAAGAATATCTAAAGAAAATAGCCTTTTGGAGTTAAGTTTGAGTATAGGCGCCTTAAACTAACCTCAACCAAAGATAAAAACTTTTAGGAATTAGCGAAATTTT
>JBMLOK010000164.1:0-1098 GCA_049243005.1 Bacteroidia bacterium
ATATTCATTTTATACAAACAGTACTGATACCACAATCAGTTATAAAGTAGCATTCGAAGCAGAGCATTTTAACCAGCAGATTTCAACTTATACATGGAGATTCCCTGATGGAAGCGTAAGCAATGATTCAACACCTATAAAAACATATTCGGAGGCGAAAAATATCAATGTGATTTTACTGATAAAATATGCAAATAACTGTCAGGCAGAAGTAAGCTTACCAGTTCGAATTAATAGGGGCATGGCTGTAAATCCAATCCGTTTCAACTATACATTTGTTCAAGGTACGAGCAGATATGTTTCATTTGTACCTGTTTTATCAGACACTGTTGTGAAAGGAAAATTCATTTGGGAATTTGGAGATGGAAGCAGCTCTGAAACTTTTGGAGGAATCAATCACAATTACCAGGATTCAGGAGCATTTAAAGTTTGTTTAAAAACTTTGTATGCAAATGATACCTTATCGTATTGTCAGCGAATTAAAACTCCGGATAAGAAAAATTGTATTGCGAACTTCAATCAGAATATCGACCAAACAATTAATATTTCAAGAGAAAATGCCATTGAAATCAAATATACCGATGCCAATGGAAATGTGTTTAGCAGCACAGAAGCTAACCAAGATCCACTCTCCTATTTTGAAGTTTTGAATATTGGCGATTACCTAAAAAATGAACTAAATCAATCTACTAAATCTTTAAACATCCGATTCAATTGTAACTTAAAAGGCAGTTCCGGATTGAAAAAAATGCAGAACTTTCAAGGAAAAATTGCGGTAGCGATTCCATAGTATCTTACAAAACAGCTAGTTAAGCCAATTCAAACAAAACAAAAATCATCTTCAAACGCTTGTCTGAGGCTGATAAATATGCTAATATTGAAGCCGATTTTTATAGAAACAACAATTTTAAATCTTCAATATGACAAAAATTAAAGTAGCCAATCCTGTAGTAGAATTGGATGGCGATGAAATGACCCGTATTATCTGGAAATTTATCAAAGACAAATTGATTCTTCCTTACCTGGATTTGGATATTAAATATTATGATTTGGGCATGGAATACCGTGATCAAACCAATGACCAGGTTACAGTTGATG
>JBMLOK010000165.1:0-13279 GCA_049243005.1 Bacteroidia bacterium
TTTAAATAAACTTTACCATTCAATAAATTTATAGCATGGCTGATTCTTTTTGTTGCATGTAATTGAATTCCTCCGGCTCCATCAATGGTTAATATTGCAGGACTAGAAAAAGGTGATAAAATTTTATTATTGGTTTGATATATCCCTGTTTCGTTTTTGAAACTTAAACTAGAAAAACCAAAATAATCAAACCTTCCATTTCCGGAGAAACTTCCTTTATGAATTTCTGCTAATGAATTTTCTCCTATATTTAAATTATTTACTAATACATATCCTGCTGGGTTATTAAAAATAAATTGAAGTGAATCATCAACAGGATTATTAAAATTCAAAGTCTGGGTATTATTCCCATTAAATTCTATTCTGGAATTAACGGATTGACCTATGTTTTTAATAAATCCACCATTACTAAAAAATTGCCCTTTTACATATACCAAACCAAATCTTTGTGCGATACCATCAAACAATAATTCACCGGATGATTGCACGTAATTGCCTAATAAAAACAAACGAGACCTTGTAGTTTGAAAACTTAATCCTTGGTTTATGACTTTTAATCTACCTCCATCAATATTCAAATTTCCATGAATAGTGACATCATAATTATCGCCTAAATTAAACTGAACATAACTGTTTCCTGTTTGAGCAATTTGAACATTCCCTTTAATTAAAACATCCTTTCTTAGATAGTTATAATAAGTACTTGCCGCAACTATTCGCAGAGGAGCATTGTTATTAGTGTAGTTAATTTTTAAATGTGAAATACTATCAGGAACCTGAATCAAATGTGTCTGGTTTGAGGGAAGTGATAAGACCTGAATTTCAGAGCCATCAAAAAAATGTCCGGTAAAATTATTCCTGCTTAAACTATCAGAATAATTAAGAATGACTTTAGCACCATTGCGATATTCTATACAAGAATCACATGCATTAACAAACTGATCGCCACCACCAATAAAGTTTATTTTTCCAAAAACCTTCAGCTTTGAATTGTAATTTGGATTACCGAAATAAGTATAACCGGGTTGGTTTGCAATAAATATTCCTTGAAAATTTCCATTTACAAACTGAGTTGTTGAAAGTAAATCCATGGTGCCATTTAAGGTAATATCACTGTTTTTGAAATAGATATTACCCGGAGAAATCGTGGAATGTGATTTAACACTAATTGTTCCATTAATTATAACTTCAGATTTGGTTGTAGGATTTATATCAAAAGTTCTTGGATTGAATGTATAAAAAGAAATTTCGGGTGTATATAAACCAAAATGGGCATTAGAATCTACAACCAAAACAGGACCATCTCCACCATATAAAGCCAATAAAGCACCATACATTTGGTTGGGAAAAGTTTGTCCTTCGAAAATGATACTTTTACCAGATTCAACCCACATCTGAGCTGCATTACTTTGTGAATTTACACCCCATCCATAATTGGTTATGAGTAATGTATCACCACCAACATTATTTCTAAAATGAAGGATATCAGTTGCTAATGCAGTTGTTCTTGCAGGGCTCCAATTAGAAGCTACTCCAAATTCGGCTCTATTAACTCCTACCCACACATAAGTAGTTTGTGCAATTGATTGAAGCTGAAATGCAAGAAATAGTAGAAGTAGTTTTATTCTCATGCAATTGGTTTACAGGGGTTAATAAATCATTTACAAGTAAACCTAAAAAATACTTAAAAAAAAGTTTTAAGAGAATTTTTAAGAAAAAGCAGACAATTTTAACAATTTTAAGAATTCTGATAACATTAAGATAACATATTGAAAAGGAAATATTCGTTTGTAAAAGCTTCCCTAAAACAAATACCTTGCCTCCATTCTACCAATATGAATTACATCTGATGAGCCACTTATTCGGCCATCATAATTGAAATTAATCTGAAGATTCTGACCTAATCTTTGTTGGATATTCAGGTTCCAGATTTGATTGTTTCCATTACTTAATCCTTGTAACATTTCATAAGCAAGATTACTTCCGGAATTCCCCAAATAATCAATTTGATAAAAACTATATTTCAATTGAATCACACCAATTTTACTCATAGAAAAGCGCAACTCAGCTCCTAACTCCTGAACTTTTGCTGCATCTTTATTTGACTCATAATTATTGTTTGCATCAAAATACGAATAGTTCAATGATGCCCTGAAAAACTGTCGGTATTGGTATTGAAGTTTAGGTTTGATTTCATTGAACAGATAAGCATAGGAATTGTCGGTAAAAAAGCCCGAATAATAATTTCGTTCACCCGTATTTAATGCTGTTTGTACAGACCAAGAACTTGAAAACGACCACCTGAATGTTAATCCATGTTCATACTTACTTCTTATTTCAGTTCCGTTGGTTTGTAGCACCCTTCCCTGCGATGATTGGTAAGTATAATCGAAACCAAAAACAGGATTACTTCTATTAAAAAACAATGTGTTTCTTAATAAACTATTCATGCTGATTAAACCAGAATCGTTTTGTGAAATTGGCATGATGCCACTAAGTATATCCAAATCCGATTTCAATTTCTTTTGCTCATAACGCCAACCTGTTTGGTTACTAAATTTTTTAAACCAGGCATTCAATCCTGAATTTCGGTTATTTAAAGCAAAACTAGAAATGTTTAATGTTTGGTTAAACTGATTACTAAATGTACCAATCAAAGAACTTGAAGGAAGAAAAACCTTTATATAATTTGCCAGATTTTTATCGGCTAATGCTGCCGGAACAAATTCATTTAATTGTTGAATTCCATCAGTATTAAAATCCTTCCAAACATACACTCCTTGACCTGTTGGAACCTCCAAATACTGAAAATCTCTTCTTAACTCAGAACCTGAACCTGTTTGTAAATAAGTGTTTGCAATGATTTTTCTTTTAAAAAATCCATAATCATATTCAATTCTTCCCAAAAAAGTTTCTTCATTTTTTTGATTGATTGAAGAAGCTTGCTCCAATTGAAAATTCCTGTAGGATACATCTAATCGCCATCTATTCGAATTTTTAGCATTAAAAACAATCGTACCTTTAATTTCATCAGCAGAACTCGAACGAATCATTTGTTTATTAACAGGCAATTCATCTATTCTTCTATCGATATTTAAATTCCAGTTTAAACGCAAAGTATCTATGCTTTTTAAATAATATCCAAACTTTAAATAACTAAAACTATTGGCAAACAATGAATCTGTATTTGATTTAAACAAGGATGATTCTGTTCTGAAAATAAATCCGTTTGATATTTTAGAGAAATTCCTTGAAACAGCAACATAGGCTGATTTTAAATCATTATTAAAACCCCTTTGATTACTTATTTCATTTTGTTTGGCATTCAATAATTCAACATCAGATATGAATTGAAACTTGAACAATGAAACCTGAAAACCTGCTTGTTGTTGAATCCCAGAAAAGAGAGATTCACCTTTGTTATAAAATCCTAATTGGTAATATACTTTTTGTTTTAACTTATTACTTAAGTCGAAACGATATTGAGCAATTTGTTCTGAGAACTGGTTTGAGGTAGCAGTTTGATTATTTAATTGCCTTTGCCAAATTCTATCAAATTCCACATTTCTATATCGTTCAATTGGTTTAAAACGTAAAGATGTAAACTCATAAAAAACCGAATGTTCTGTTTTATAGGATTTATTTTTATCTAGGTTATTTAATCTTGCATTTAGTCTTAAAGCCAAACCTAAGTTATCACTATTTCCTAAAGTTGAAAAGGTATTTTTATCATCATTAGAACCTGCAAATTCAAGTTGAAGAAACTTACTTTTTTTGTTATCGAAAATATATCCTGCACTCAACATTTGTCTTTTGTTGGGTGCAATCAATTTAATGATTGGTTCAAAATCTCCTTGTGGAATTCCATTGATAGGTTCAACCCATTTAAAAACACGGCCATTTGCTGCCGATGCACTTTGTATATAATTACCTTTAGAATTACCTACATAAGAGAATTTCACCTCATAATAATTGGAATCTTCTCCTTGAGTTGGTGAATAAATAAACACCTGTGAGAAACCCAAAGTATCTATTTTTCTGTATAAAATCTTACCTGAAGCAAAGCCTCTTTTTGCAGACTCACCGCTAACTACAGCCAAATCTGTTTCATTACCAATTGAAGCGAGTAAAGCCTTATTACTATCAGATAAACTTTGTTGAAATGGTTGATTTTTATTGTCTTGTTCTGAATAGATCTGGATATAATAGTTTGATTGTTTTTTTTGAACAGAAGACATCGCTGTTAAAACCGTTCTGGCATAATTTCTATCGGAATACTGAAACTCTACAACTATTCTTGAAAAAGAAGAAATCAAACGTTTAGGCATAAAAGTGATTTCACCTGTATTGTAATCAATCACATAATCATTTTGCTCTCCCCTATTTAATTTTTCACCATCTAAATAAACCGATTCAGTTCCTGAAATTAAAATGATAAACAATTCGCCATTGCTGCCTGTAAGTCGGTAAGGACCTTGATTTCCTTCGGTTCCATTGAAGGTATTTCTTACAAACCTTCCTCTTGAAATTGCAGCTTCAATTTGATTTTGTAAGAGGATACCATTTTTCAATTTTACATCACTTGCTACATGTAAACCTCTCGATTTTTTGTAGTAATTCATGAAATAGGAATTGGCAGGTTTATTCATTAAAAAATCACCCACAACAAGCTGATTTTTGTTTTTTGAAAACTGAACATACACCTGATCAAAGTCTTGCAAATCCTGAGTATTTCCTTCTGGTTGAATTGGATTATTGTCATCGCTAATTGCAGCCAAAACATCAATATCATTATTGATTTTACCTGCCAGTTGTAGATTCAGATTTGAGTTAACAATTGAGTTTGTATTGTTTCCAACTGATAATCCTCTCATGATACTTCCACTACTTTGCAATCCATCGGAGCCTAAAAACAAAGCATATTCAGGTTCTATTGTTTGTAAAGAAAACGGATTTCTATCAGCTTTTAATTCAGGTTGAATTTGAGAAAGCTCTCTACGTTTTACAACTTTTGAAAAATTATAATTCGTAACTAAATATGAAACATTAATTTTAGTAAACTGAGGAATGCGTTTATTGATAAAAGCTTTATGTAAATAATTTATCCTATAATCAATTCCTTCAATGTAGTTTTCTGCTAAAACCGAACCTTTTAAAATTACAGAAGTATCTAATAAAAAACTATCTGATGAAATGAATAAAGATTTAGAAACTTTAGCTTGCCATGACTGAGCAAACAGATTTGATTGAAAGCAAAACAAGACCAGCAGTATTACAAATCCGGCTTTTTTCATGCACTGTGAACAGCTGGCAAAACAATGGTAAACAAAGTTCCTTTTCCTAATTCACTTTCAAAGAAAATGTTTCCTCCTCCACTTTCAATCATGCTTTTAACAATAGGTAAGCCTAAACCCATACCAATTACTTTAGTACTAAAATAAGGGGTAAATATTTTTTCAGCCTGATCAGATGAAATGCCTGTACCATTATCTTTTACCTGAATAACTACGTTCTCATCCTCATAAAAAGCACTTACTACAATATAACCTTCAATATCTTCTGGAATTGCCTGAGTTGCGTTTTTAATCAGATTTACCAAACTTCTGTTTAAGTAACCTTTATCAAATTCAAGTTGAATTTCATCCTTTATATTGATTTCAATTTTACCTTCAAAATATTGTTCCTGAAGTAATACAACTTGTTCAATTAAATTCTTCACATCAATTACTTCATAATTTGGAGCAGGCATTTTAGCGAAACTACTGAAACCGGTTGCCAGTTCACTTAAAGAATCGATTTGAGTAATGAGCGTTTGTGTAACTCTTTTGAATGTTTCAGGAAGTTTCGGACTCTGATCATTCCAAGCTCTTTCAAGGTGCTGAATACTCAGTTTCATTGGAGTAAGCGGATTCTTGATCTCATGTGCAATCTGACGTGCAATATCACGCCAAGCACCTTCTCTCTCACTCTTAGCAAGCTTCTGTGCACTTTCTTCCAGTTTATCAATCATTTGATTGTATTGAAAAACCAATTCACCAATTTCATCTCTGCGGCTCCATTGAATAGGTTCATTCTTTTTACCAATGCTTGTTTGCGCCATTTGCTGCTGAATCAAAACCAATGGAAATGAAATATTTCTTGAATAAATCCATGCCAAAACTCCAATCACCATAAACAACAAAGCATATAAATTTATAAACCCAACGATAATCGATGAGATTTCAGCATACAAATCAGCATAACGATTAAAATAAGGTAATTGAACATAACCAATTAATTCTCTGTTTTTATTGTGAACTGGTACATAAGAGGCAGTATATGAAAAGGTAGAAATTCTTTCTGATTGTATGTACTGCGATTCCTTTAACAAATTGAGGTGATAAAACGCCTCTGAATTTATTAGAGGAGCCAACACTGCATCATCATATAGTTTTCTGATAGTAGATGATAATACCTCACCACGAGGATTGTATAAGGTGATTTCAGTTTCGTAAAAATCTGCAATCTGATTTAAGAATGAACCAATTTCTTCCGGACGACGTAATTTTAATTCACCATATTGAGCTTCTGTTTCAATTGCAGCTGCAACACTTCTGATTTTCTTTAATAGCTTCTCACTTTGTTTGGCATCATTCTGACCCTTTACCAAATCAATGGTGAAATAAGCAGTTGAAGCCAGTGTTACAAAAACTATCAATATAATTCCAAGCTGAATTCTTGTTCTTAATAAACTTAAATCCGCTTCATCAAAGAATAAAATCCTATTTACAAACGATTTTAAAGTTTTGAAAATTGGCTGCTTTTGAAGAAACACACTTTTGTTAATCCAATTATTATTAAGCAAGGCAAAAACACTGATTGCAATAATTAAAACAAGTGTAAAAAACGTAAATGATAAAGAGAACAAACCAAAAGGTTCATACCATGGAGCAGCAGGTTTGGTTACAACAATTGCAAGGCTATTACTTTCTTTTAAAATTAAATGATCTTGTCCATCTTCCTCAACAAAATGATGCGGACCATTTTCAGGTTCTAAAAAAGTATAAGCAGTTCTGTAGGCATAAGGTCCGCTTTGACTCATCAACTGTCGCTCACGGTATATGGCATATGAATAATCACTGCGTTTTTTTGCTGATTGATTTCTATAACCTTCAATTAACAATTCTTCAAAGCGATTTTCATCCTGAATTAATTTAGGTTCAAGATGTATAAATATTGTTCCTTGTAAACGCCCCGATTTGAGAATAGGAAACTTACTTAAATATCCTTTTACAAAAGAATTATTACCTAGGTACCTAAAATTCGCATTTAGAGTTGGAGTTGATAAATCTGTCCATGCATAATTTAATTGTCTGTATGTATAAGCATTTCTAGTTCTGTAATGATTTCCGCTTGAATCGAAATCATAAATAGTTACATCGTATTTACTTAGATAGCCATTAAAGTATAAAGGACGTAATTGCTTTACCAGATCGGAATTCAACGAAATCGGATTGTTAAAATAACCCTTAAAGTACTTATCCTCTCTTAATCTTCTTTCGGCCGTTTTAAGGAATAATTCTGTATTGATATCATTTTGGGCAGTCAATTTTGCAGCGAATAAAATTCTGTTTTCCTGCTCTTTTTTAAAACTCCAGTAGTAGATAAAAAAGGAAGTAAAAACCGATAAAATCAAAACCATGATAAGGTATTGCTGCAAACGATTTACTCTTTTAACAATTAAGTCTTTAAACAGAATAAAAGTTAAAATTAAAGCAGAACTTCCTAATGGAAAAAACAATCCTCTTTCATACAAATTCTTAACTAAAAATGGATGAAAGATATAAAAAACAAGAACAATAATAATCAGCTTTTCAGGAATTCGTAAACCTTTTTTTATAAGTAATTTATACAAACGTAAACTAAGCTGGTAGGCCAATAACAAAATCATTACAGCCAAAAGCAAACCTAAAAAAGTAAAACTATCTAAGGCATAAATATTGTTGATATCAAAAGAAATCTGCGAATCGAAAACCAAACTTTTAATGGCATCAAAAGCACCATCGGAAATGGTTATAGTAAGCCATGAAACAAAAGCCAAATGAATGATTTGTTTAACTTTTGTTTGAGGATTAACAAAGTTTACATCTCTGATTAAATAAAAATACCATAGAAAAATAAAGACCAAACTCATAAAATCACCCAATGAAGGATTTACCTTGGATGATGCATAAATATCAGGACTAAATAATTCTAAACTATAAATAAAAACAGGGATTTTGAATTGAAGAAAAAGCCACCTTGCTGATAAAGTTAATACGAAAAACACAATGGTAGATAATACCATTTTTCGTTCTGCATAATATTGAATAACTAAGTGAAAACACCAGGCACAAAACAAGATTAAAATGGTGATGAGTAATTTTAACCAAAAGGGAGTAACCTTACCTGCACCAAAAATCTGAATGGAGAACAAGTACTTTCCCTTGCTATCAGTTACATCTTCAAAATCTTTTAATTTAGATGGACTTAATAAGGCTGAACCGAGAAAAGACAATTCATCGTTAAAATGATTTTCGATGTATTGATTCTGGTAATTATAATTGGTTTTGATTGAATAAAGTAAAACAGCTTTATGGGTTCCGCTTTGTTTAAAAAACGATAAATAAGAGCCATTTTTAACATTTAAAAAATGTAATCCTGAATCTAAAACACGCAAGTAACGTTGGGCATCTGATTCATTTCTACTCCAGAAAACCAAACTATCGTTTTTAAACAAAAACAAGGATGCATTTTCCGAATTCGACATATCAACTAAGTCGGTCCAATCCTTTCTTAAATTCAATGAATCGGCTAAAGCATCATTGGCAATTTCATTAAATCTGATTTCCTTTTGCGCAACAATATCGGATGTTTGATAATAGGCATCCCAAACTTGTTGTTTGGTATCTTGAAGAATTCGAATTTCAAGTAAAATTAACAGGGGTAAAACAATTAACCCTGCAATTAAACCTAAAAGATATTTACGATTTTCATTCAAGATTTATTCAAAATTTCCGGGCAATAAATAATTTTTCACATAATCGAGAACAGCATCTTCAACAGATAAAAACTTATTCGTATAACCAATGCTTCTTAGTTTATCCATATTTGCTTCAGTAAAATACTGATACTTCTCTCTTATATCTTCAGGAATTGGAATATACTCAATATTTTTTTCTTTGCCTAAAGCAGTAAAAATTGCAGCTACCAAATCGTTCCAAGTTCTTGCTTCACCGGTACCTAAATTATAGATGCCACTATTTTTGCGATGGTGCATTAAATAAATACAAACATCACATAAATCTTTCACATAGATAAAATCTCTTTTTTGTTCACCATCTTTATAATCAGGGCGATGAGACTGAAAAAGTTTTACTTTACCTTCAGTTTGAATTTGATGGAAGGCATGAAAAATCACACTTGCCATTCTTTTTTTATGGTATTCATTGGGACCAAAAACATTAAAGAATTTCAATCCTGCCCAAAAAAGAGGTTGTTTTTCTTGAGCCAAAGCCCAGATATCAAACTCGTTTTTAGAACGTCCATAAGGATTCAAAGGTTGTAATTCGTTCAAGCCATTTTCATTATCATCGTAACCAAAAGCACCATCGCCATATGTTGCAGCGCTTGAAGCATAAACCAAAGGAATACCTTCATTGGCACAAACTTTAAACAACCTTTTACTAAAATCTACATTTAGTTCTTTAAAAATCTGCTCATCACTTTCGGTAGTATCTGTTCTGGCACCAATATGAAAAACAAATTCTAATTCAATGGTATTCAGGTTAAGCCACTCGAAAAAATCTTTACGTTCAACCAAAGCGGTATACTTTTTACCTTCAAGATTTCTCTCACGGTTTTCAATAGCTCCAAAATCATCTACCAGCACCAAATCATTAAAACCATCCTGGTTTAACCTGGCTACTAAACAACTACCAATAAAGCCTTCGGCTCCTGTAACTACGATCATAGGCTGCGAAAGTAAGAAAATCAATTGGTATCAGGAAACAAGAAGTATTTTTATCTTAATAAGTCAACGAGCACAAAATGAGCAAGCTAATCAACTAAATTTCAATACATTAAAAAAGATTTAGAATTCATGTCAAAACTTGACGAGGCTTAGCAATTCAAAATAATTTTAGTCTATATTTGCGCCCTGATTTTTAAAGCATGTCAGGAAAACAGAAAATTGTATATATAACCAGAAGGGAACGATTTAATGCGGCGCATAAGTTATACAATCCCAACTGGACAGAGGCGGAGAACGAAGCATTCTTTGGAAAATGTTCTAATAAATTTTACCATGGACATAATTTTGAGTTATTCGTAACCATCAAAGGAATTGCAAATCCTGAGACGGGTATGGTAATGGATTTGAAAAAACTAAAGAAAGTTATCAAAGAAAACATTACAGAGCCATTAGACCATAGAAACTTAAATGAGGACATTCCTTGGTTAAAAGGATCAATGCCATCTATTGAAAATATCATCACTGCAATTTGGGATATCCTTGAACCATTGATGGAAAACAGCAAATTACATAGCTTAAAACTGGTTGAAACCGAAAACAATTTTGTTGAATATTTCGGAGAATAAAATCATAGAATTGATTTAAATCTAATCTATTAAATCTTATAAACTTGAGGCTGATTCAGAAAAAGAATCAGCCTCATTTTTTTTAGTTAAAATCCCTATTTTGCTCAAAATTTCAAACCATGACTAAAACAGCATATGTATTTCCCGGACAAGGAGCCCAATTTGTAGGAATGGGTAAAGACTTGTATGAAAACAGTCCTTTAGCAAAAGACCTATTTGAAAAAGCCAATGAAATACTTGGTTATAGAATTACTGACATCATGTTTTCTGGAACTGATGAAGAATTAAAACAAACAAAAGTTACACAACCTGCTATATTTCTTCATTCAGTAATTAAGGCTTTAGTTGCAGGAGAATCATTTAAACCTGATATGGTTGCAGGCCACAGTTTGGGAGAATTTTCGGCATTGGTTGCAAACCGCACTTTAAACTTTGAAGACGGACTTCGCCTTGTTTTTGCGCGTGCAATGGCTATGCAGGAAGCTTGCGAAGCAGAACCATCAACCATGGCTGCAGTTTTAGGATTGGATGATAATAAAGTTGAAGAAATTTGCGCAACCGTTACAGAAGGCGTTGTTGTTCCGGCAAATTATAATTGTCCTGGACAATTGGTTATCAGCGGAAGTATTTCTGGCGTAAACAAAGCCTGTGAATTACTAAAAGCAGCGGGTGCAAAAAGAGCTTTGGTATTACCTGTTGGAGGGGCATTTCACTCTCCTTTGATGGAACCGGCCAGAGTAAAACTAGAACAAGCCATTTTAAATACTCAGTTTAATACACCCATTTGTCCTGTATACCAAAATGTGACAGCTTCAGCTGTAAGTGATGTGGATTCAATCAAACAAAATTTGGTTTCACAATTAACAGCTTCAGTAAAATGGACACAATCTGTTCAAGCGATGGTAGCAGATGGAGCAACTCATTTTATTGAATGTGGACCGGGAAATGTATTACAGGGATTGGTTAAAAAGATTCACAAAGAAGCAGAAACAGCGGCTTTGTAAAGAAAATAAGCTCAAAAAAGCTCCATAAAATCGTGATTTATGGAGCTTTTTTTATGTCTGAAAATCAAATCTCCTACATAAAAGTGTATGTCCAATACATTTTTATGTACATAAAAGTGTGGTGGTAATACGTTTTTATGTAGGAAAATGTATCTTTGTTAAAAAATTGGGATGAAACGAGAGGCATTAGAAACTTTAAAAGCTTGGAAAAACAAAAAGGATAAAAAACCTTTGATTATCCAGGGTGCTAGACAAGTTGGGAAAACCTGGCTGATGAAAGAGTTTGGTCAGCTTGAATTCGAGAAAACTGCCTATTTCAATTTTGAAATCAATAAAGAATTGAACTCAATCTTTGAGAAAGGATTTCAGATTCAAAAAATTATTGATTCACTTAATATCTTGTGTGGATTTAACATCCAAGCAAAAGAAACCCTAATTATTTTTGATGAAATTCAGAATTGTCCGGAAGCCATTCAATCACTAAAATACTTCAATGAAAATTTTCCTGAATACCAAATAATAGCTGCGGGTTCACTTTTAGGAGTGTCAAAACATCAGGGCACATCATTCCCGGTTGGCAAAGTGGAATTTATGACATTATATCCTTTAAACTTCCATGAATTTTTAATTGCCATGGGAAAAAGCGATTTATTAAAGCTCCTGCAAAATTCTGATGAAGAAATGATAAAAATATTTAATAATCAATTCATTGACTTATTAAAACAGTATTATTTTATCGGAGGAATGCCTGAGGTTGTGAAAGAATTTGAGGCCAACAAAAACTATAAAGCAGCAAGAGAAATTCAAAGAAGCATTTTAAACGCTTATGAAAATGATTTCTCAAAACATGCTCCAATTAATCAATTACCTCGTATACGTTTAGTATGGCAATCAATTGTTGGCCAATTAGCAAAGGAGAATTCAAAATTCATCTATAATCTTTTAAGAACAGGGGCCAGAGCAAAAGATTTTGAAATTGCATTAGAATGGTTGAAGGATGCTGGATTAATTCATAAATCAATTAGAGTAACTAAACCGGGCATGCCCATTCAATCTTATGCAGAATGGTCGGATTTTAAAATTTATTTGAACGATGTAGGTTTGTTATGCGCAATGGCTGAATTAAATGAAGAAATCTTATTACATGACGATAAGTTATTCATTGAATTTAAAGGTATCATTTCAGAACAATTTGTTTTACAACAATTGGTGAATAAATCTTACAAACCTTATTACTGGAATCCCGAAAACGCTCGTTCAGAAATTGATTTTTTAATTCAGAAAAACAATTTAATTATACCAATTGAAGTCAAATCTTCAGAGAATTTAACTTCAAAAAGTTTAAAAGTTTATAAAGAAAAATTCAATCCTGAATGCGCAATCAGAACCTCACTTTCTTTTTATAAAAATCAGGAATGGTTGCAGAATATTCCTTTATATGGATTTTTGAGGTGGTTAAACTAAAATTTATTTCCCCTCATAAACAGCTCCGGAGGTTGGTGTTTCTTTTAATTCAATTTTACATAATTGAGGAACTTTCGGTTTAATTTGGTTCCAAAACCACAATACCATATTTTCACAAGTAGGATTTTCAAATCCCTCCAGGTTATTGATGAATTTGTGATCTACATGTTTTACTAAAGGTTCTATTACACTTT
>JBMLOK010000166.1:0-14656 GCA_049243005.1 Bacteroidia bacterium
AATCAGCCATAAAGTTTGGACAATCTTATTCTTAGGTAAAGAAGCGGATAATCGTTAAATAAAAAAAAATAATCAATTTATTAATCGCATTTATTTTAATGAGTTTTGTTTTGAAAAATTCCGATTATAATGTCTGTTTTGCTAATTATTTTACACAATTCACAGTAAAAAAATCATTAAATTTATTTAATTAAAAAACGCCCTAAACCAATGGTATACGGCGTTTTTACTAATTTTTAATTGCTGTGGAAATCTATTTTCCAGTCATTAATCCACATTGTTCATTCTCACTATTTATAATACCATTGAATTCGCTAACAGAGATAAATAGTGGTTGGTAATTGATGCCTAAATTGGTTAATTGTTTAAAGAAACTTCTCATGTGATTTCTTGAGCCACAAGTGAGTTTGTCATAAACTAAAAGGATTTCATTATTTGTTGTATGTGAATAAAAGTGGTGAATATCATTTAGATCTAAATCTTCAATTGTTGCTCCAACAATGAGCGCATGGTTTTCAGATGAATCTACAATTGCAATAAGTGAATTATAAATACTTTGTAAATTCTGATTTAAAAATTCACCTTCTTTTAAATTGGCAGCAGGATCACTGATATTTCTAAGAATAAGTAAATTTAAAACACTATTTGTATGACTCAATTCACTATTGGCAATATTTGAGAATGTAATATTGTTATACTTTCTAAATGCATAAATATATACATCATGGGCTAGTTTTTCTTCTTCTCTTAAGAAAATCAAATCACTTTTTTCCTGGTCGTTTACAGGTACAATTACTGCATCATCTTTTTTAGTGCAAGAACTCCATCCAAGAAGCATCAAGCCGATTAACCAAATTAAGTTTTTCATATTCATTATAATTATGGAACAAAGTTTAGACTGATTGCACCCCAATTTCGGTACATATGTTACATATAGGGAATCTTATAAACTATTAGAAGAATCTTGTTAAATCGGGAGTGTTTTTGCTTGAATTACCTTATGTAAGTCAAATTTATTATTGATAGGAGGCAATTACTCAAATTTGGGATACCATTATATTAAACTACTTAGGATTATAAACTTTTTTGTAAACCTATTTACTGCTTATTGGTGATTGAACTTCCCTGTTATTTCTAAAGTACAAAAATGTATTGTGTTTTTTTATTTGGAATTTGATTGTTTGGTATTGCGAATTTTATCAGCTTATTAACTTAATTCATATGATTCTTAAATACAGTAACAAGACTTGATACATCAGGGAAAGAGAATTAGTTAACATCAATTTCTCAAATATAATTTTTAAATAGTTGTATATATAACTAATTTTGTTTTACCTTTGCTTTTACATTGTAAGATTATGGCATCTTTAGAACAAGAAATAAAACAATCAAAATTTCCGAATGAGCATATCAAGGCTAATCTGAATGTGCTTTTTACGGCTAATTGGTTGTATAATAAAATATCAGCTGGATTAAAGCCATTTAATCTTACACATGAACAATTTAATGTATTAAGGATTTTAAAAGGTAGTCACCCCAGAACAATGTGCCAGAAGGATGTTTTGTCAAGAATGATAGCCCCTAATTCGAATGTTACCCTAATAGTTAAGAAATTAGTTGAAAAGAAATTGATTGTGGTTCAGCAATCTACTTTAGACAAAAGAGAATATGAAATTAACATTACCAAATCAGGATTAAGTTTATTAGAAGAAGTTGACAAAGCCTTAAAGAGTAATTCAAATAATATAAGTAAGCTTAGTATATCCGAAGCTTTTCACTTAAATGCTTTATTGGATAAACTTCGAGACGAATAAAAAATTTATATAAATAGTTGTATGTATAACTAATTATGAGTTAATTATGAATAAGAAAATATCAAAATAAAATAAATCCCAAATTAGCAGAATCATGAGACCTAGCGAGAGAAGGATAATACCAAGTGCAATCGATAACAATGACCCAATTGTTTTTTTAGATCATTTTGGTTCAGCGGAGAAGAGGCCTGAATCAATTTTTCTGACAGTTCAACTATGTATGGTGGCGGAGAAAAAGGATATACCGATTACCCAACTTTAAACTAAATAATTTACAACCCAAAAAACAACAAAAAAATGAACACAAAATTAAACTTCAAACAAATCATTACTGCAGGCGCAATGGCCGCAGGAGTATCAGTAATTATCAATTCAATTCTATTCTTTGTTTTAAAAGCAGCAGGAATATTTACTGATGACATTTTTATTCAACCAAATCAACCACTAACTATCCTCCCAATTATTCTATCAAGTGTAATGCCATCACTTGTTGGTGCAAGCATCTTTTTTTTGTTTGAAAAGTATTCAAATAATGGATTTAAAATTTTTAGCATCGTATCTATTGTGTTAATGGTTTTATCATTTGTAAATCCTTTTATGGGGATTCCCGGTGTGACAATTGCATATGGTGTTGCACTTGACCTAATGCATGTTGTTGTAGCATTGTCATTATTATACTTTATTAAAAAAGCGAAAAACTAAATCTCTCAATTCTAAAACTAACTTGCTTTGAAATTCTTATACAGACCCAGCGAGTCGAGGTGGCACAAGCAAGACACTTGGAAAACAAGTGCCTATGCTTTTGCCCCCAATCAAACCCATTTTGGAGAGCTTTGTGGTTTTGCCGATGATATTGTAAATGCAGGAGAAGGCTTTGGAATGCACCCGCATCAAAATATGGAAATTAGTACCATTGTGGTCTCAGGTTCACAAGCTCATAAAGACAATACAGGAGCTGAGGGAATTGTACATAAGAATAGTGTACAAACTATGAGTGCAGGAACAGGTATCAAACACAGTGAATACAATTCATCCGATAAAGAACCATTTCATAGTTACCAAATATGGGTGTATCCTAAAAATTTAAATGTGAAACCTCGACATGAAGCATTTACTTATAAACCGGAAGATAAATTCAATTCCATTTTATTGGCATTGTCGCCCGATAGACGAAACAATTCTGCTTTAATCAACCAGGATGCATTTTTTAGTGTAAGTTATATTGAAAAAGAGATTTCCTTAGAATATAAAATGAATTTACCTGGAAACGGTGTTTATGTTCATTGCGTAAGTGGAAGTATTGTTATTGATAATTATAGCCTTCAAGCTGGTGATGCTGTGGGAGTATATGAAACAGATTTATTTAAATTAAAAGCATCAGAGAATTCAGAACTTATTTTTGTAGAAGTTCCAATGCACAGAGGAATCAAAATTTAATGGTTATGCTAACATCAGAATATATATCAAATAATAGTTCAGCACCTATAATCGTTCTTTTTGGAGGTAATCCATTAAGGCGAGATGAAGTAATCAACCATTTAAAACAACTCGGGGATATTAGCATTTACGGAACATTGAGTGAAGAAGAAGGGGTTGAGAAAATCTCAAATCTCCCTAAGGTAGATTTAGTTCTTATTGGTGGCAGATATTCTACTGAGCAACGAATCAGAATTAGAAAGTATGTTGCTCAGCATTTTCCTTTAACAAAAATGAGTGAGCCTGGAGTAGATTATCCTTATGACACAAATGCCATAAATACTGATATTCGCTTAAAATTAAATTTGTTTTAATTACTGAAGGAATCAATTTGTTAAAAGCTTAGAAGATTTATAAATAATGCTAAACAGATATTAATAGAAAATGGAAGTACAACAAAAAGACAATGGAGAATCAGGAGTTTTCTTTATTGAACAAGATGGAGCTTGGTTAGCAGAAATGACTTATGTATGGGTAGGGACAGATAGAATAATTATTGACCATACTGAGGTAGATGTTTTGTTAAAAGGTAAAGGTGCAGGTAAACAAATGGTAAGTAAGGCTGTCGATTTTGCAAGAGAAAAAGGAATCAGTATTATTCCTTTATGTCCTTTTGCAAAAAGTGTATTTGATAAAACACCTGAATATATAGATGTATTATAAAATTTTAGAATCAAAAAATACTGATTGAAAAATATGAAATACTAATCTCATCAAGATACCAATTTCCTTTGAGTGAAGAGTTTGAAATTAGACAATATTTAAATCAAACAATTTTAATAGATATCAAATTAAAAAAGCCGATAGCAATTGCTACCGGCCTTTTTTCCTCTAAACAAATAATCAAAAATAATTATGGAAGAATAACTTTGTTGATTACATGTACAACTCCATTTGTTGCTTGTAAATCTGCAGTTGTTACACTGATATCAGATGTTTTTCCACCTGAGAATTTCACTCCCATTGTAGTATTAAACGTCAATTTTACATTTTCATTTAATGAAGTAACTTGATCGTTGTTTTTAATTTGGCTAGATCTAACTTGAGTACCTAAAACATGGGCAGTTAAAATTGGAGCCAATGCTTCTTTTGTAAAGTCATCAAGTTTAAAACCGATGTCACTAAAAGCTTTATCTGTTGGAGCAAAAACTGTGATGCTTTCACTGTCTTCTAATGTGCCTACTAAATCTGCTTTGTCAAGTGCAGCAACCACTGATGTAAATCCACCATTGTTTACAGCGATGTCAACAACAGTTGGTGGAATTAAAACCTCATCTACAATATGTAAAATTCCATTACTCGCTTCAATGTTTGCAGTTGTTACATTAGCTGCATTATTGATTTTAACAGGGTTAACTGCAATTTTTAATGATACTCCATTTCCATTAACAGTAAATAAAGTTGAAGCATAAGAATTGCTTAGATCAGTTGATTTTACTTTAGTACCTAAAGCATGAAATAAAATTACATTTTTAATTTCTGCAATTTCTTCAGGATCTGTTGTGTTATTAATGTCTTCAACACTAATATCAAGTTTTCTAAAAGCAGAATTTGTTGGAGCAAATACTGTAAATGTACCCGTACCACTTAGTGTGGCTTTTAAGCCCGTTTTTTCAATACCGGCAACTAAAATACTAAAGTTTGTATCAGCTTTTGCAATTTCGTAAATTGATTTTGCAGCAGGTGTTACAGTTGTGTCTGTTTTTGTTTCTTCTTTTTTGCAGGCAGAGAAACTTAGTGCCAAGATACCAATACCAAATGCAATTGATTTGAATGTTGTTTTGTTCATGATTTTATGAATTTGTGTTATAGACTAAGACTTAATAAAATGGATGTCTGATTAGTTTATTTTTTTTAAGTTGATGACACAATTCTGACTTTAATGTTTAATTATATCATAAATTTTGTTTTAGATGAACAATTCAATTTTTTTGATGTTATGCATAATTTCATAGGCAAATAGCTCATAAAATAATTTTGATTTAAAAAAAATACAATTGAAATTTAACTTAGTATCATTGGAATTTATTTTTAAAGATTTTGCTCATAATAAATTCATATAAAAATGGTTTTATTGCTACAGTTAAAATTATGAGAATTAAAAATTGGACAATTGATACACTAGGAAATCATGTTTTGTATTTAGACGATAAACTTTTGATTTCTATGGAGCTTAATGACTCTAAAATAGCAGAACTAAATACCAATGAAGGTTTTTATAAGATTCAGGAAAAGGGTTTTTTAAGTTCTTCAATTATTGTTGAAGATACAGAAGGTGGGAATTTGTTTAAGTTAAAAGAAGACCGCTGGTTATCGCCTGTTTATAAATTTGATTACAAAGGAAAAAAGTATCAGATAAAAAGTTCTAATAATCCGGTTAGATCTTACCAACTTACTGAAGGTAATAAGCTGATAACAACCTATTATGAAAAAGGAACGTTTGGTGAATCAGGCTATAGAGTAATTGAGCATGTAGATAATTATCCGGTAATTTTTGATGGATTGATTTGGTTCATGATTCAATTGACTCATGTGAATGATTTTATAGGTAGTAATTAGGGCCTGCTACAAATCTTTATAATTTTCATGCTAGGTTTTAAGAAGAATTGCTTTTAAAACCTTCAATTATTTAAAACGCTTTTTTAGCTGGTTCTATCATAAACAAAGAATTTAACTACATCAACAAATCACCCCGAACTTACGCGAACCGAAGGTTCGCGTAAGTTCGGGGTGAGGATTTTTGCATCATTTTTAATTGCTACTATAATGTCATCCCTATGGGATTTTAAGAATTTTCATAAAAAAAAGATTCTACATTAAATTCATTTTGCTTTAACTCAAAGTCATAAATCAATTTTAATGTGTTTAGAGTTTTACAAAAATATGTTAAGGGCAAACATGCAGATATTTGTAAAATCAAAAATCCAAAATCCAAAATCTAAAATCTAAAATCAAAAATCTAAAATCTAAAATCAAAAATTTGTTAATAGCTTTCATCAGCACTTGGACCATATACCCCAGGAATTGGGATATTTAACAAACGCAAATAAACACCTAATTGAGCACGGTGGTGAATCATTTGCCCGAAACTATGTCTGATGGTATCGTATTTACTTCCTTGCATTAGAATCATTTCTCCTTGCGACATCGTCCATGTTTTATCAAGAATTGAATCATCATATTTTTTTAGATTTTCTAGCGATTCATTACATGCTGAATCAAAATAATTTACCAATTCCTCTCCACCATTACAATCTTTAGGTTGATATGGATTAATGGCAAAGTCTAATCCATCTTTACAAATGGCTAAAGTTAACCAACTTGGAATATCAGCAACGTGCATAGCTAAATCTTTTAAGCTCATACTTTTTTCATGAGGTTTAAAATCTGATTTGTCGGCAGGCACTAAAGCCAACATTTTGCGTGTACCAATTTTTTCGCGTTCTAACTCATCATAGAACGATTCCATAAATGTTTTCATAAGTTTTAAAATTTGTTTGGCAAAACTATTTTAGGCTTATGTCAACAGTATGTCAGTAGTATTAAACTATTTTATTTTTTCTTGCAAAGACTTGCAAATTTCCTGCACACGGGCCTTTAATTGAGGAGGTTGAATGATTTCAGCTTTATCGCCATACATCATAAACCAGCGTGCAAATCCTTCGAGAGAGTGACATATAAAAGTCAATTCAGAATATTCTTTAAATGTTTTATCAGAAACAAAACCATGGTAATATTTTTGTTCAGTTAAAAATCGTTTGATTTCATTATTGACTTTTATTACAATGGTTTGAAGTTCTTTTTCATTTCTTGTGATTTCTTTTAAATAGGTTTTTAATGGAGGATGTTTTTGTAAAAATCCTGAATCAATGCATTCACAAGTTTGAATTCGATCTAGTCTGAAATTTCTATAATCTTTTCTCAATAAACAGAAAGCAATTAAATGCCATTTACTACCCGATAGAAATATACCAATTGGCTCAACATTTCTTATTGTTGTTTCCTGAGAATGTGCAGCAAAATAATTGAGTTTTAATACTCTTTTTTGAGAAATGCCATTTAGAATAGTTTGAATAAAGTTTGGAGTAGCAGGCATTTCTGGCAAATATGGATTTTTAACTACTTCAATATAACTATCCATATTTTCTATATGTTCTTTTTCATCAGTTTTAAGAACAGCTTTTATCTTATACAATGCAGAACTAAAAACGCCAAATGTTTCTGAATCAGTAAATTTTTCGATTAATTTTTCAGCTGTTAAAAAAGCAATTGCCTCTTCTTTGGTAAACATCACTGGAGGTAAACGGTAGCCATCAACCAAAGAATAACCAATACCGGCTTCTGAAATAATTGGGATTCCGGCTTCTTCCAGCGCTTTGATATCTCTATAAGCAGTTCTAAGACTAATATTAAATCTATCAGCAATATCCTGACCTTTTACAACCTTTTTAGATTGTAATTGAATGAGAATAGCTGAAATTCTTTCAATGCGGTTCATGATATTTTAAAAAGCAAGGTAACTAAAAAGAAAAAAGCCTCACATTTCTGTAAGGCTTTTGTACCCGGAGCCGGAGTCGAACCGGCACGATTTCTCGCTAGTGTTTGAGACTAGTGCGTCTACCAATTCCGCCATCCGGGCAGAACCCATTCTATTTGAACGGGGTGGCAAAAATAAGTTTATTCAATTAAAATCCAAATTCTTTGCCTGATTCTTTCTAAAGCCTCTGAATACTAGTGGTCTGCGGTTTTGCTTTTGCTAAACAGACTTTTAATTTTTACTGCAGGAACCCAGATTTTTGATAGAGCATATTTAATTGGATTTTCCTTTTTAACATGCCAAACTGTTGTTCTTGGTGCTTCTAAATGTGATTTATGCAAAGTATAAGCATAGGCAGCAATTGAAGTTCTGTATTTGCCTTCAGGGAAATTAATTGGGTCGTAACCATGCAAAGTATAACTTCTGCAATGCATAATGGCTAAACGGTTAAAAGGAACATCTACTTCGGTTTTTTCACCGGTTCTACCATCTTCCAATCTTAATTCACCTCCATATTCCTTTTTCCAGTCTTTGTTGATATAAACCAATAAATTCAGGTTTCTATACCATTCTTCGTTTAATGGATGGTAGTTAAAATCGGCATGCATATCTAAAAAGCTTCCTTTTCTTCCCTGGTGAATTCCTCCTCCATAAAAGCCATTGTCTATAAAAACATCTTCATTGGTGATATAAGAAATGAGTTCGGCAAATTTCTTGCTAACTAAATCATCGTACAATTCTTTGAACACACCGCCCAATTCCCAGTACTTACTTTTTTCGTATTTCTCTTTGGCGAAGACATAATCTGCACTCGGAGTTTCGATATTAGGAATATTATTATAAAGCTCTGTTAACTTCGCTTCATCACAGAAATCGTCAATACCAATATGAGGAAAGGGCTTGGCGGTCAGGAATTGTTCTCTGAACTTTTCTTTATTGGCTTCTAAATAATCAAAACGAATCATAAGTATTTTTTTATGGTTTGCAATTTTCGCTATTTGCTCAACTATAACAATGATTTGTGTCAGTTAATCAAAACAATGACGATTACTTTTCTATGTCCTATTTTTCTTAAAATAAAGTCTTTGTAAAATTATGGTTTGATTTTTGATAACTTATTTTCAAATTTTAAATCTATGAAAAAAGCACTACTGTTGTTTTTATTGCTCATCCCCATTTTGCAATTAAAGGCGCAATTTCGACTTGGTTCTTCAGTTATTTCTGCTGGAATTAATTTAAGAAGTACCTATTCAAAATTTGATTTCCCTAGTAACAGCTCAACTTCCGATTACAGTGTTTTCGATAATGCAGGTCAAATTAGCTTGCAATATGAAAAAGTATATAAAGAAAATAAAATGTATGGGATAGGGCTTCTAGTTAATAATCTTAGTTTTTCGAAGAGCTATGTGAATTATTTAGCAGGTTTATCATTCAGTCATAGAAACATTTTTCCTTTGAAAGACAAATATGGTTTTAATATTTTAACTAATGCCAATTTTCTGGCCGGTGAATATAATAACTCCTTTTTTGGTCCTAGTAATAAGAGCTTTCAAATGCAAGTTGGAGCTTATGTTAATGGTGGATTTTACTATTTCCTAAATAAAAATGTTGTTTTTGGTTTAAACTATAATCTTTTAAGTTTTGATTATAGTTCAAGAACTAATCATGAGAAAAATTCGCTTTTGTTCCGTGATTCTGATTTCAACAATACAGACCTTTCAATAAACATAAGCAATAGTTTAAGCTTAAGTAATTTGCGTTTGAGTGTACAATATGTTTTTCAAGCTAAAAAATAAAGAAATGAGAAATTATATACTGATTACTTTGCTGTTTTTAAGCCAAATGTCATTTGCACAATTTAGTGCAAATCAAAAAACAATTTCAGGTTATACTTTTTTCGATTTCCAAAATCGAAATGTAACAAACTTTAATTACCACAACAGTGATACTGTAAAGGTTCAACGCGCAAATAATAAAAGTACAGGCTTTACTTTGGGCTTAGGAAAAGGAAAATTTGTATCAGAAAAAAAGTTGAAAACCTGGGCAATTTATTATAATTATAATTCAAGTTTTGTTTTATCTGAAAGCTTTGATTCTCTTGAAATTAATAGAATTAATTACAATCAAAATTTGTCTATAGACCACACATTCAGTATCAGTAATCTAACAACGAATTTTGTTCCAATCAAACCTAAATTCGGGTTCTTATGGAGTTATAATTACTCAGCAAGATTCCAATTATCTAAAAGAGAATCTGAAAGTACTTACTCCTTGCCTGAAATATACACTACTAAAAGTCCTTCTGTTGGAGTTAATGCTGGTTTTAATGCAGGATTGTGGTATAAAATAAATGATAGATTTTTTGTTCAGACTTCCTTTAATCTACTTTCAGCAAATTTAACCTATTCAAATATTTCCAATAGCAGTATATCTAGTACAAGCACATCAAACATTAACTTTGGAATTAATGGAATTAACTCTGTTAATATTAGACCTCAAGCTTTAAGTTTTGGATTTACATATATTTTGAAGCAATAATTTTGAAACTATATTAATCTTTCTAATTGATTGATGCGGAATTATCTCAAATTCGTCAAACTTAATATACTATTTGTTTGTTAACTTAGTTTATTACATTTTGCAAGAATGAGATTTTCTATGAAGTTTTGGTCATTATTGGCGTTTTTATATTTATTTGGATTTAATGATTCCTTCGCTCAAACAAGGGTTACTATATCAGGTTACGTTAAAGATTCAACTACCGGTGAAACCCTAATTGGTGCAACCATTAAGGTAAATAAAACCGGAAAAGGTACTGCTACCAATCAGTATGGATTTTTTTCATTGAGCCTTGAAGAGGGTGAACAAACTTTATTGGTTTCTTATATTGGATATGAATCAAAATTGGTTTCTATCAAATCAACTAATAATAAAAACATATCTGTGGCATTAAGTCCTGTTGGTGTTAAAGCCCGCGAACTCGTTATTACAGGTGAAAGAAGTGATAAAAATGTTAGAAGCACCGAAATGAGTCGTATTGAAATTTCAGGTGAAAAAATTAAATCACTACCTGTTATTTTTGGTGAACCGGATGTGTTAAAAGCAATTACTCTTTTACCCGGAATTAAAAGCGGGGGAGAAGCTAGTACCGGATTTTATGTACGTGGTGGTGGTCCCGATCAAAACCTAATTTTAATGGATGAAGCTGTTGTTTACAATCCTTCACATCTATTTGGTTTTTTGTCGGTTTTTAATTCTGATGCTGTAAAAAACATCGATATCATTAAAGGTGGAATGCCTGCAAATTACGGTGGAAGATTGTCTTCAATTTTAAATGTAAACATGCGTGAAGGCAATAATCAACAATATAAAACAAGTGGTGGTATTGGATTAATTTCAAGTCGTTTAACTTTCGAAGGCCCAATCCAAAAGGGTAAAAGTAGTTTCCTAGTTTCTACTCGCAGAACTTATATCGATGTATTGGCAAAGCCTTTTATTCCTGCTCGTTTGGCTGGAAATAGTTACTATTTTTATGATATGAACTTGAAAGGAAATGTAATTTTGGGTGAAAAGGACAGACTATTCATTTCAGGTTATTTTGGTAGAGATATTTTAGATTATAACAGTCCTACCAATAGAGATGTTTACTTTAATTTTGGTTGGGGAAACAGCACGGCAACTGCTAGATGGAACCATATCTTTAATTCTAAATTGTTCGTAAATACAAGTTTGATTTTTAATCGATATGATTTATTCAACGACTTTACTTTTGGTACCAGCGGTTTTAATGTTAAAAGCAGTGTACAAGACTGGAATTTAAAATCTGATTTTACTTGGTTTGCTGCAGAAAAACATCAGGTTAAGTTTGGTGTGAATTATACTTTCCATACATTTCAACCTGGAATTTTAGCAGGTGCAATTGGTTCAATTTCCATCAATCAAACCATCAACAAACAATTTGCTCATGAGTACGCTGCTTATATAATGGATGAATGGCAAGTAAATCAAAGAATCACTCTTAACTTAGGACTTAGAGCAGTGGCATTTAATTTAGTTGGACCCTTTACTCAACAAGTCTTCGATAACGATACGCAATTACCAACAGGTGATTCAAAAACTTATAAAGCAGGAGAATCAATTGCATTCTACCCTCGTTTGGAACCAAGAGCCAGCGGAACTTATTTAATCAATGAACAATCTTCGGTAAAAGCTTCATTTACTCAAACCTATCAGTTTTTGCATTTAGCAACTACCAGTGGTGCTCAATTTCCATTGGATTTATGGGTTCCAAGTTCACAAAAAGTTAAACCACAATTGGCATACCAATATGCTTTGGGTTATTTCAGAAACTTTAAACAAGATGCTTATGAATCATCAGTTGAAGTTTATTATAAACCCATGTTAAATCAAATTGAATTTAAACCCGGAGCACAATTGTTTTTTAATCAGAATTTAGAAAACGAAATGGTATTCGGACAAGGATTGAGTTATGGTGCAGAATTCTTTCTTAAAAAGAAAACTGGAGATTTAACAGGATGGTTTGGTTATACTTGGAGCAGAACTACACGTCAGTTTGATGCATTGAACAATGGTAATCCATACTTTTTCAGGTATGATAGAACCCACGATTTTTCATTGTTATTATCTTATCAAATCAACAAAAAATGGAATGCTAATTTTGTATTTGTATATGGTACCGGAAATGCAGTTACGCTTCCGGTTGGCAGATATACTTACAGATTTGGCGTAAATACACAGGAGCAAAAACCTGAATTTGCCATTGTAGATGTGTATGATAAGGTAAATGATTACAGGCTTCCTGCTTACCATCGTGCAGATATTTCATTCACTTATTTAGCTAAAAAGACAGATAAATGGGAGAGTTCATGGAATTTTTCAATTTATAATATTTACAATAGAGCTAATCCTTATTTCATTTATTTCTATCCTGATGTTGAGTTAAATGAAGTGAAGGCATTTATGGTTTATTTATTCCCAATTCTTCCATCAGTACAATGGAGTTTTAAGTTTTAAGAAGATGAGAAGTAGTATTTTATTCATTATAGTTTTAGTATTTGGATTTATATCTTGTGAAAAAGAAATAGATATTAATATTCCAAGTGTAAAAGAGCAATTGGTAGTTGAAGCCAGCATCAATCAAAGGTTTGCGAGTTTGAATTATGTTTTTATCAGTAAAACAATCGACTATTTTAAACCTGATTTAAGTTTGAATGGATTTAGTAATGCCAATGTTTTTATAACAGAAGGAAGTATCCAAGGAACAGATACCGTTTACAATGGAACACGTTATCAGTTTACTGCTATATCAGATAGTTTATTACCCGGTATTTATGTAAATCCTTTATTTATGGGTAAGGAAAATACCCCATATATGCTTGATATAACAATGCAGGATGGCAGAAAAGTAAGTGGTAAAACATTTATCGGAAAGGCTCCATTTATTGATAGTTTGGTGCATTGGAACGAAATTGAAAATAAAGATACAACAGCATTTTTCTGGATGCAGTGGTTTGATGGACCAGAGCAGAATAATTACAGAATGGCACTTTATAACAATGTTGATTCAACACTATTTGGTTGGGGTGCAGCGCAAAGGTTTTATACTTTTGATGATGAATTGTTAAACAATACCAAAAGACCTTTTAGAACTTTAAGAGGATATGATTATGGAGATACAATCAATATCTTTTTATCATCTGTAGGAAGAAAGGAATTTTTGTTTTGGCAATCATTTGGAAATGCAGCCAACAATGGTGGTCCATTTGCCACTCCGGTTAGTGTAAGCTCAAATGTTACAGGTGCAATTGGTTCCTTTACAGGATATGCTATAGAAAACAGAAGGATTATTCTAAGATAAAATGCAAGGTAAATTCTATGGTTTAACCTGGAATTTTCAACTTGAAATTTTGGTTTTTTAATGTGTTTTCTTTTTAAAAAACTTTATACTTCAACTTAACTTCTTCTCGTATCATGTAAATCCTTTAAAAAACATTTATTTTGCGCTTATGCATCAAGCTAAGGAAAAGAAAAAAATAGCAATTTTAGGAAGTACAGGTTCAATTGGAACACAAGCTTTAGATATTATTAAAGAAAATCCGAATGAACTTCAGGTTGAGGTTCTAACTGCTCATAGTAACGCTGATTTACTTATTAAACAAGCCATTGAGTTCAATCCAAATCATGTTGTAATTGCTGATGAATCTAAATATTTACAAGTTAAAGATGCATTAGAATCTCATGATATCAAGGTATTTGCCGGACAAAAATCTATTTCTGATTTAATGTCGATTACCTCTGCAGATACTGTTTTAACGGCCATGGTAGGTTATAGTGGATTGTTACCAACTATTGCAGCTATTAAAAACAAAAAGCGAATTGCGCTGGCAAATAAGGAAACTTTGGTTGTTGCAGGTGAAATGATTACGAAATTATGTGCCGAAAACCATGTTGATTTATTACCGGTTGATAGCGAACATTCAGCTATTTTTCAATGTTTGGTTGGTGAAAATTTAGATTCAATTGAAAACATCATTTTAACCGCTTCAGGTGGTCCTTTTAGAGGAAAAAAACGTGATGAATTGATTCATGTGACAAAGGCTCAGGCTTTAAAACATCCGAATTGGAGCATGGGTGCGAAAATTACCATCGACTCAGCAAGTTTGATGAATAAAGGTTTAGAGGTAATTGAAGCAAAATGGCTTTTTGGTGTAAAAGGTGATAAAATTAAAGTGGTTGTTCATCCACAAAGTATCATTCATTCAATGGTTGAATTTGAAGATGGAAGTATCAAAGCTCAACTGGGTTTGCC
>JBMLOK010000166.1:14756-16860 GCA_049243005.1 Bacteroidia bacterium
CTTTGGATGATTATATCAATACCGATGCTGAAACCAGAAAAATGGCTCTTAATTTTGGTAAGAAATAGGGTAGAGGATTTCTTAGAAAATTCTAAGTTTAAAATGTTCCTTTACTTGTCCTTTTCTAAATGAAATAATTCCAAAAAAGAATAAATCAACAGAAATGCTGATTGCAGGATGATTTTTAATTTCTTCCCAGGCTTTTGTCATTCCTTCACTCCAGTAAATATCATCAAAAATGATGAGGGTGTTTTCATGAACTTTGGGTAAAATCCATTCAAAATACCGAATTGTTGCTTCGTAACTGTGGTTTCCATCAATAAAAATAAAATCTACGACATCTAATTTTTCTAATAAAAGAGGAAGTTGTTCATCAAAAGAACCAAGAATTAAATGTGCATTTTTTTGTAGGGAAAGCGATTCTATATTTTTTTTTGCTAATTCATGCACATCCTCACTAGCCTCAATGCTATAAAGAGATGGATTACTTTTATTTTCTAAAGCTTTTAACAAATAAGAAGTTGTAATTCCTAAGGAAGTCCCGAGTTCTATGCAATTATTTAAATCTGAGTTTTTGATTAAATAGTGCAGAATTTCAGCAATTCTTGATGGTTTTAAATCTGTTTTTGCTATTCCGGAAACTTTGAGGTGTTTAATTTCTCCTTCCGATTTTGCTAATGCTCCAAAATCTGTATAGGTAACCGTTGAATTGTCTTGCTTTAAGGTTTTCCTTAGATTTTCAATTTGTTTGAATTCAATTTTAGAAGCTGCCTGTTTTTTAATTGATTCATTGTACATCTTAAAAACATAAGGAGAATGTAATACATCAATAAATGTAGCATTCAGATAATGTTTAATAAGACTTTTATGATAATGGAAATACAGGCTCATTGATGAATATTTCATTAAAAAGCCCCGTTTCCGGGGCTTTTTTTAGTATTTAATTATTGTGCTGATTGTTTTAAATCTTTTAGCACTTTTAACTTTTCTTCTAAATCAAGGATATGCTTTTTGGCAATTTCAATTTTACTATTGATTTGATCTGCCATAGGATTTTTTGCACTTGAAGATTTAAAGAAACCTAAATTATTATCCCAGGTTTCAATATCCTTTTTCATTCCTTTGATTCTTTCTTGTAAGATTTTCTCTTCTCTATACAATTTTTGAGCACCATTTGGAGAGCTAGCCAACAATTCAAAGTTTTCGCGTTCTCTATCGTGACGCATGTCTTTGTTTAATTGTTTATGCTTGCCATACAATTTGTCGAGTAAATCATTGTATTTTTTATTGATTTCGTCTTTTGCATTAGCAGGTACGTAACCAATTCCATTCCATTCAGCCTGAATCTTTTTCAATTCCTGAAAAGCATTATCCATTTCAGCAGCTGCAAGTGTTTCAAGTTTAGTAATGATAGCCTTTTTTGCTTCTAGGTTCTGTACTTGTTCTTCTTTAACTGAAGCATAACGTTGTGCTTTTTGTTCGAAGAAAGAATCGCAAGCGGTTCTAAATCTGCGCCAAACTGCATCATTTACTTTATCAGGAGCAGGACCAATTTTTTTCCAGTCTTCCTGTAATTTCTTTAATTGTTCGGTTTGTTTGTTCCAATCGATTGGAGTTCCGGCAATGCTTTCAGCAGTTTCACAAAGTACTTCTTTAGCTTTTAAGTTTGCATTTCTTTCGGCATGCATAGCTTTGAAGAAGTGATTTTTATTGTTGTAGAAAGTATTTCTTGCTTCACGGAAATCGTTCCAAACCTGATCGCGAACTGCCATTGGAACATGACCAATTTTTTTCCAAGCCTCCATTAATTCATTGGAAACGGTTGTTTTTTCCATCCAATCTTTAATGCGAACACTTTTTAAATCGGCAAGTTCTTTTGCTTTTACTAAAAGTTCTTTTTTGGCTTCCAGATTTTTGTTTCTTTCTTCCTCAATTTCAGCACTTTTAGCTTTGATGAAATCGTAAACTTTATCAACTTCAACTTTAAATCTGTTCCAAATATCATCTGATGCTTCTTTTGCAACCGGACCAATATTTCTCCAATCTTCCTGGTATTTTTTCACCGACATCAGAATTTTTTTGATGCTGGTTTCTTCTACGATTA
>JBMLOK010000167.1:0-2672 GCA_049243005.1 Bacteroidia bacterium
ATGAAAAAATGAGCTTTGTTTGAATAATCGGTTTTAAATTGTTTCTTCCCATATTAAAGCAACCTGATTTGTAAGAATTTAGAACAATTTTATACCTTGTAAAACATTTAATATTAAACCTTGTTTTAGCACTTAAACATTTAAGCATGAAGAAAACATTACTTTGGATTTCATTTTGTACGCTATCAACATTTAGTTTTGCCCAAACCGATTCGTTGGCAGAAGAAGCGATAGACTTTAGTCAGTTCGACCAGGTTCAGGAGACACCGGGCACCAAAAGATATTGCACCAACAAAGTTCTTGGCATTAGTCCGAATAAACTAATTAGTATTGGATACGATTACCAGGCAAAACACCATTTCGCTAATTATCCTGTTTCGGGTGCGGAAGGTCATTCTGATATCAGCAGTGCATCAGGATTGAGATTAATGGTGAATTATCCTATAATCTCAAATACTAAGGGATTAATAACTTTAGGTGCCAATTATTGGAGAACAGCTTATTCGGGGATGACAAACTTAACCTCTGTTAATAATTACGTAATTGGTGCATTAGATGAAAGAGGATTAACTACAATAGGAATCAATTCAACCGTATTTAAACCTTTGAATGAAAAGTACTTTTTATTGGGATTTGTGAGTGCAGATGCCAATGGAGATTATACACTTTCTGATGATAAATTGGGTGATTATTTAACGGCTCCCAAAATATCAGCAGCCGTATTTTTTGGCAAAAAAAGAAATGATAGATCAATATTGGCATTTGGGGTTTCGCGTACCTACAGACCGGGAGCAAAAGGAATTATTCCTTTGATTATCTATAACCATACATTTGAAAACAGAAAATGGGGAATTGAATCTGTTTTCCCGGCCAGAGCTGCATTGAGGAGAACATTTAATCCAAGAAATTTATTGTTTTTTGGATATGAATTAGAAGGAAATAGTTATAGCATTGTTAATAGAACAAATAATACTGCGTTTAATAATTTAGAATTAAGAAGATCGGAAATAAGACCAAGAATCACTTATGAATTTGCATTAAAAGGATTCATGTGGTTATCGCTTCAGGCGGGTTATAGAATTAACTATAACTTTAATATAGATAGCGGGGATAAATTGAGATTATTGGGTTCTGATGATCCTTATTACATGGAGAACAAATTGACTAATCCACTTTATTTTCAAATCAGTTTAAATTTGGTATCGCCATAAATAGTATTTCTAAATTATTTCAAGCATAAAAAAACAGCATTTGTTCAATTGACAAATGCTGTTTTTTTTATGTTTAATCTTCTTTTAAAAGACTCTTTAAATTACTTTTTCTTTATTTCTAATCTTTTCCAGACATCTGTTCGTCCAAATGCAGAAATTCCAATAAAACCGCGGATATTCATGGTGTTTTTATCTTCCATATTGATTACACAATTGTAAGTGCTACCGCTTTCAGCATCGTAAATAGTTCCATCTTCCCAGGTATTTTCTCCTTTGTATTCGAAACCACTTAATATTTTTAAACCTAATAAAGCTGCTGAACGTTTGCTTTCATCAGGATTGTTTTTATCTGTTTTAGGTTTCTTTTCATCATTTAATGGCTCTTTTAACCAAACTATTCTGCCATAGTAAAAGTTGCCGGCTTTGGTAATTAATATTCTGGCTTTACCATTACCTGTTTCCCATAAACCTACAATATCATCTGGTCCTTGATTTTGTGCCAAAGCAGGAATTGCAATACTGCTTAAGAATAAAGTGAATAATAAAAGGATGTGTTTTTTCATGTGAATTTAGTTTTCTACAAACAAAACTTAATTTCTATATTTTTAATGATTTTATTTTTTGCAAAATATGCAATTCAAAATCTGACAGATTTTTGATACAAAACCTGAATCAATTTGCAATCGAAATGGTTTCACAAGTATTAATTCTAAATATTATGAATAAATCATTTTTTCAATTAGCACTTGTATTTACACTTTTAGTTTCATTAACATCTTGCGCCGTAATCAGGCCTGGAGAAGTTGGTGTAAAGCAAAAATTAGGTCGACTTTCTAATGATGTGAAGTCGGCCGGTATAATTGCTTATAATCCCTTTTTGGCCAAAGTAATTAAAACATCAATCCAAACAAACAACTTGGAGATGTCGTTAAGTTTGCCAAGTAAAGAGGGTTTGAGTATCATTTCACAAATTTCTATTTTATACAAAATTGATCAAACTAAAGTAACCCAGTTGATTCGTAATTATGGGGTAAATTTTGAATCAATTATTTCAAGTGTTTTTCGTTCGGCTTCAGCTGATGTTTGTGCTAAATTCTTTGCAAAAGACATGCATTCAGGCATGAGAGCTGATATTGAAAAAGCTATACGTGCAAAAATGATGGAATCGCTGCTAGAACAAGGAATTATTATTGAAGCGGTTTTAATGAAAAGCATTCAATTACCTGAAGGTTTAGCCAGTTCAATTGAACAAAGATTACAAGCGGAACAAGATGCGATGCGTATGGAATTTGTTTTACAACAAGAGAAATTAGAAGCAGAAAGAAAAATTATTCAAGCTAAAGGAACCAGAGATTCACAAAAAATTCTTTCGGAAGGATTAACACAGGAAATCATTAAAATTAGAAGTATTGAAGCCTTTTCTGAATTGGCAAAATCGCCTAATAGTAAAGTAATTATTAC
>JBMLOK010000167.1:2772-5824 GCA_049243005.1 Bacteroidia bacterium
TAAAATGTACTTCCAACATTTTCGGTACTTTCAGCCCAAATTGTTCCTTTGTGTTTTTCAATAAAATCTTTACAAAGAATTAGGCCTAAACCGGTGCTAGGTTCACCATCAGTGCCAGGTCGGTTACTGTGTTCATCTATCTTAAATAACTTATTGATTAAATCTTGTTTCATTCCAATTCCATTATCACTAATACTAACAGTAATATGATGGTTTGATTCAGTTGCATTAATTTTAATTATACCTTCAGCATTGGTGAACTTGATGGCATTACTCAATAGATTCCTTACAATAGCTGAAAACATATTTATATCGGCATGAACGGTTAAGTTTTGAGGAACTAAAATGGATACATTAATTTTTTTCTTGGCAGCTTGGTCCATTAATGTTTTTACCGTTTCTTCAATTTGGGTCTTAATAAAAATAGGTTTTGGATTGAAGGCAGTTACTCCTCTTTGTAACCTCGACCACTCTAGTAAATTCTCTAATAAATTGTAAAGATTATTTGCGGAAATACTCATGGCTTCAGCAAATTCATGGATTTCTTCACGACTCAAATCAGAGATGTCTTCAACCATAATTTTGGTTAGGCCCATAAAGGCACTAAATGGATTTCTTAAGTCGTGTGCGATTATAGAAAAGAATTTATCTTTTTCGGAAATAACTTTTAAAAGTTGCGTGTTTTTTGAAGCAATCTCTTCCTGAATTTTTCTATCATTTGTTATGTCGATTAATAAACCATGCCAAAGCACGTCTCCATCAAGCTGAATTTCGGGTTTAGAAACGATATGTATCCATCTGATTTCACCATCTAATAACAACCTTCCTTTCCAATCGAACATGCTTTTATTGGCTTGCATTTCTCTGTTTAATTCGAGAAATGTTTCAATCTCATCAGGGTGAATCGACTTAAAAGCAATCATTGGATTTTCAAGGATTAATTGCACATCTTCATGAATGATTTCGGCTAATTTGGGACTTACATAATCAAAGTAAAAACTATTATCCTCTTTGCTATGAATAATAAAAACACCTACATCAATATTTGCTACCAGGTTGTCGTATTGTTTTTTGCTTTTTTCAAGATCGTGGTTAGTTTGAATTCGGTCTGTAATATCTTTTGAACTTGTTCTGATTCCGATTGAATTTCCGTCGTTGTCATAAATAGGTCGCCATGAAATAGAAATCCATATATATCCTCCAGATTTTTTATTACACCTTACTTCCAGATTATTGCCACTACTTCCACTTAATGCACTTAACAATGCTGCTTTGCCCTTTTCAATATCGTCTTTATAAACGCTCATAGCAAAAAAGTCCTCAGCTTCCAAATAATCCTCAGGAGTAAATCCGGTTAATTGCTCTGAAAATGAATTCATCCAAACCAATTTACCACTCACATCAAACCAGCCTTCCCAGCTGGCAGAATAGTTGGCAATAGATTTGAATTTCTCTTCACTTTCTTTTATAGATAACTGTGCATTTTTGATTTCAGTTAAATCTTCAAAACTACCAACCAAACCTTGCAAAACATTATTATCATCAATGATGGTACTGATTTTATAGGCAACAGGAAATGTAGAACCATCCTTTCTTTTACCTATAAACTCACCTGATGATGAGCCCGATTTTTTAACTTCGTCGATTGTTATTTTTACTAGACTTGTATCCATCCAGAAATCAAGGGCACTGGTTCCAATCATTTCAAACTCCGATTCGTAACCCCATTGTTTTATTAGTGCAGGATTCACATAATTTAGTTTACCATCCAAATCAGTTATTCCTATAGGCAATAGTGATGAATCAAGTGCAACATTTTTAATGTGTAAAGCCTGAACTATTTTTCTTCTATCTGTGATGTCCAGTAAACTTACAACCACTTCCTCAACTTCCATATATTCATTGAACTCTGGATAAGCATTTACCATCAACCAAATGATTTCTTTTTGCTTGTTCAATCTGGCGCCCATAAGGAAATTTCGAATACTCTGTTTTGTTCTAATTACTTTCTGTACGGGACAATTATCATCATTTATGATTTCGTGATGTTCAGTTAAATATTCTATTTTATAGTTGAAGTTGTAATGTTCACTCTCTTCTTTTTTTGTAATATCAAATAAAGAACATGATTTAGGATTAGCTAATAGGATTTCACCTGTTTTGTCATAAACTATAATGCCCAATTCAAGGCTGTTTAATAAACCTCTATGACGTTTTTCACTCTCTATTAAAGCTAAATCAGACTTCTTTTTTGCAGTAATATCTCTAAGTATACTTAAGAAATAAATTTCATCAGGTGAAACAATAAAAGTTGAATGGTCTTCAAGAATTCTTATTTCTCCTGATTTGGTTTTTAGACTAAATTCATGAATCTGGTCGGGAAATTTCTCAGGATTTTTGAATGCAGATAGGAAACCGAATTTGATAGATTCAATTATATTCTCCGCCTTTTGATTGTCAGGTGTTAAATCATATTTGATATCCCAGATATACCTGCCAATTGCATTACTTTGTTCAATACCTGAAATGCCTTCCATGGCTTTGTTCCAGCCAATAATAATACCATTGCGATTTGCAATGATTTTTCCATCCCTTGATAAATTAATGAATTTTGAGAATTCTGGATTTTCGAATATTGCAGTTTCAATAGGTTTTAATGCTCTGTTTATACCAACAAGTAATTCTAATTCCTGAACTCTTTTTTGTAGCTCTTCATATGTGGGCTTATCAGTTTTCATTTTAAGTGAAAAGAAATTGTAGACTCATCTACAAATTACTCACTCAAAGTTATATTGAATAGCTTTCAATAAATATGATAATACTCTGCTTTTGAAGGGTAAAACCAGGCTTTAAAACTGATTTTTATTATGAATCTATATAAATTGTAAATTATCAATCATGCACATAAATAACTATAAACCTTGTTTTGTAATTCTAAATTAGATTCTAATATGAATTTTTAAATGATTTAATACCTCAATATCATTGGGCTGAAGCCACAATGCTATTGAGGTATCAGCAAGATTTTATTAGGATTTTGAATTGCAAATTT
>JBMLOK010000168.1:0-1588 GCA_049243005.1 Bacteroidia bacterium
AAAAACAGTTTAATTGATTGATAATACGTTCTAATAAAGATTTTCAGCAGGCCCTAAATATTCTAAACAATTTTTTGGCAAGGCTTTTGCACTTGAAAGAAAAGTGTAAATTAGCGACTTCAAATTTTATTTATTTCAAATTTGCTTTCGCCCCCTGAATTAATAATATAAACATGAAAAAATTACTTTCAATCAGCCTATTTATCCTATTTGGATTATCTGCATTTGCTCAAAATGATGTACAAACCATGCCTGATTTGAGTTTAAAAGATGTGAATGGTAAGCCAATTAATATGGCGGATTATTCAAAAAAGGGCAAAATTGTTATTGTGAGTTTCTGGGCAACCTGGTGTTCACCTTGTAAAAAAGAATTGAATAATATCAATGAAATTTACGATGAATGGAAAACAAAATACAATCTTGAATTAGTTGCAGTTTGTACCGATAATGCCAGAAACGTTTCTAAAGTAAAACCTTATGTTGATGGACAGGGTTGGGATTATGAAATAGTAATGGATGTGAACCAGGATTTACAAAGGTTGATGAACATTGTACAAATTCCACATACGTTTTTAATCGACCAAAACGGACATATTGTTTACCAACACAGTGGTTATGTTGAAGGTGATGAGTTTATGTTGGAAGAAAAAATTAAAGCTTTGACAGGCAAAAAATAAATGCTAAAAAAGCTCCTTTTTTTAGGAATTTTATTGAGCTCCTTTCCGAAATTTAACTTCGGTCAGGAGCTCAATTTGTTTAAAGGAACTGAAAAAGAACTTCCTAAATATTTTGAAACATCAACCGGTTCATATTGTGAATTTGATGGAATTGATTTTTTTGGAAAAGCACAATATATCTGCACCCATTCAAATTTAGCCTCAGCTCAAATGGTTGGAACAAATCAGCTTTGGCCAACAGGAAATTTGAATCTTCAATTAACAGGTGTAAGTCTTAATAAACTCGGGATGTGGGATGGTGGTGCTATTAGGATTTCACACAGAGAATTAATTGGCAGAGTGCAGAACATGGATTCTGTTAGCCTTAGCTCTCATTCAACACAAGTGGCAGGTCAGATGATTGCTACTGGTATAAATTCTTTAGCAAAAGGTATGGCATTTGAAACCAAACTAAAGGCTTGGAATTTTACCAATGATAACAATGAAATTATAGCCAATGCACCTAATTTATTGGTATCAAATCATGCTTATGGTACAACGGTTGCCTGGCAAAATATTGGTGGTAATATTTATTGGTATGGTGATTCTTCATTGAATATGTTTCGTGATTGGAAATTTGGATATTACGATAACAGATCGAGAATTTGGGATAGTGTATCATTTGCCAATCCGAATTTTTTAATGGTAAAAAGTGCAGGTAACGACAGAGGTTCTTTTGTAGCTCCGGGTACAACGCATTTTTATTGGAATGGAACTGCCTGGGCACTTTCAAACACAAGCAGAGATACAGTTGGACCATATGATTGTATGGCAACTTTTGGAAATGCTAAAAATATTCTGACTGTTGGAGCTTGTGTAACAGATACCAACTTTTTGAATGGCACTTCAAATGCTAGTTTAATGAACTATAG
>JBMLOK010000168.1:1598-3976 GCA_049243005.1 Bacteroidia bacterium
AGCACCGGTCCAACTGATGATGGTAGAATAAAACCTGATTTAGTTGCACCTAGCGGATTGGTTTTAAGTTCTACTTCAACCCATGATTCTGCTTATGCTTTATTGGGAGGAACTTCAATGTCGGCACCAAATGTGGCAGGTTCATTGATACTATTACAAGAATACAACCAACAATTAACAGGTCGTTTTTTGAAATCATCTTCTTTAAAAGGTTTGGTTTTACATACAGCCAGAAATTGTAAATTGAATATACCAGGACCAAATTATGATTGTGGTTGGGGAGTTCCGAATTTTCCTAAAGCTGCAAATTATATGAGCTTAAGGACTTCAAATGGAATAGATGAATTGAAGTTGATTCAGAATGATACCATTAAAATTAAAGTACGAATAAACAATCAAACAGATACTTTAAAAGCCAGTATTTGCTGGACAGATCCCAAAGCTGTAACTGCAAATCCTGCTTATAATGATACAACTTTAAAATTGGTGAATGATTTGGATATGCGTTTAATGAATTTAGGAAATACGGTTTCATATCCTTTTATTCTGAATCCAAATTTACCTGCATTGCCTGCTACAAAAGGCGATAATTTCAGAGATAATTTTGAGCAAATTTTTGAAACAAGTTTAAGTGCCGGAGTTTATGAGATGAATATTTTTCATAAAGCACAACTTCAAAACAATGAGCAAAATTTTTCATGGTTGTGTGATTTACTTTATGAGCCTTTGATTTCTGCTTCGAACCTGCAATTTACCTCAGTTAATAATCAGCAAATTTCATTTACTATTAAAAAAGGAAGTGGAGAAAAACGAATTGTTGTGATTCAACCTGGAGTTAATAATGCAATTCAACTTACTGATGGGATGAGTTATGTAGCTTCATCTGTTTATGGAAATGGCGCCTCATTGGGCAATGGAGCATTTGTTGTTTTCAATGATACTGGCTCTGTTATCAATATTACTGGATTAGTTGCAAATCAAACATATTCAATAAAAGTAATTGAGTACAATGGTCAGGGATTACAAAGTATTTATTCGAATAGAAGAGCCTTCATTGTAAATACACAAACCTTACCTGTTGAATGGTTAGGTTTTGAAGGAAAACAGGTTTCAGAAAATGAAGTTTTACTGAACTGGAGTACAGCTTCGGAAACAAATAATGAGAAGTTTGAAATTCAAAGAGGTGAAAATGAAGAAACATTTACTGCAATAAACGTAGTTCCTTCAAATGGAAATTCCAATATCATTCAAAAATATAACTATATCGATAATCAGATTGTGAATTTACCTTCATTGGTTTATTACCGAATTAAGCAAATAGATAGAGATGGGAATCACTCATTTAGTAAGATAATTCCTGTAAGTATTGGGCATCCATGGGAATTGGATTTGATATATCCGAATCCGTTTGAGAGCCAAATTACATTGAAGTTTAAAAGCAATTTTGATACTCCGATTAAACTTCAAATAGTAAATATTTTGGGCGAACTTAAATTGGAAGAATACATTGATATTTCAAACAAATTACTCGTTGATGTATCAACAGCAAATCTGATATCCGGCATGTATTTTCTGAGATTGGAATCAGGTGATTATGTAAAATATTATAGAATCATTCGCCTGTAGCACCGCGATTCATTGCGGTGTCACTATTTATTGCGGCGACATGATTCATCGCGGTGGTATATTATTACGATTTGCGTTTGAATAATACTACCGTCAGAATCATAAAAACCAAATTCACTAATAAACCAATAATTGCAGGTGCTAAGGAGCTTTCACCTTTGTACAATGCATTTCCATATGACCAATCTGCAGTTTTAAAATCGAGATAAGTATAAAAGGAAGTTGCCAAAAAGAGAATACTTGAAATCCACTTTTGTTTATTTAAATCAGTTACAGAAATTCCTAGAAGGATGATTAATAAACCAATTACAATCATGTGAACATACACCCAGAAAATTGCATCAAAGTAATGAGGAGAATTTAGCACTTGTTCAGGTACTTCAAATTCTGACATACTTTTCATTAGGCCTTTAGCAAATAAACTGGCAGCTAAAAAAATATACAAAGTGCCAATGAAAACCAGGCTTGGTTTAAAATTAAATTGAATTTTTTTCATCTTTATTTTTATATTATTTAGGTGATATAATAACCGTTCATCATGTTTGTATTTTATGATGAACGGGATAGTATTCAAAGATTAATATTTAAATTAAAAATCAAAAATTCTTTAACACGGCACCAGTATTTCGTAGCACCGCAATTTATCGCTGTATCATGATTTATCGCTGTGTTACGATTCATCGCATTGCCCAAATTGCAAAGCAATTTTATTTTACCATCAGGCATTGCTTCGCAATTTTATATTTACACAC
>JBMLOK010000168.1:4076-5983 GCA_049243005.1 Bacteroidia bacterium
TGATTTGAGTGTGTTGTAGACATCTTGTTTTACAGGAGCCAAAGGTAATCTTACCACATTTTTGCATAGACCCATCATGCTCATGACAGCTTTGATTCCACCTGGATTTCCATCATAAAATATTGCCTTCATCATAGGGTATAGTTCATAATGTAAGTTCCTTGCAGATTCAAAATCACCTTTTAATCCCAATCTTACCATTTCTGAAAACTCCTTTGGATAAGCCTGTCCAATTACTGAAATAACTCCATTCATTCCCATTGCAAGGAAAGGAAGTGTTAGGTTATCATCTCCACTAATAATTTCAAATGAATCCGGTTTACCATGAATCAAATCCATGAATTGTTCTGCATTTCCACTTGCTTCTTTAATGGCCATGATATTGCTATGTTCGGCTAATTTTAAAGTTGTGGCAACCGACATGTTACTACCTGTTCTACCGGGTACATTGTATAAAATTATAGGTTTAGGTGATGCATTGGCAATGGCATCATAATGTAAATAAATACCTTCCTGATTGGGTTTGTTATAATATGGACTTACAGATAAAACCGCTTCATAACCTGTAAAATCAAAAGATTTAATAGTATCAATAATTTCAGTTGTATAATTTCCACCAATACCGGCAACACAAGCTACTCTTCCTTTAGTTTGAGATTGAATAAATTGGTAAACTTGTTTTTTCTCTTCTTTGGTTAATGTAGCTGTTTCTCCTGTTGTTCCAAGTGCAACAAGGTATTCTACACCACCATTTATACAATGTTCAATGATATTTGACAATGCATCAAAATCAATTGAATAATCTTCTTTAAATGGTGTTACCAATGCAATTCCTGTACCTTTCATGATGCTATTTTTTTTAAATTAATTTCAAATTTATTAGAATTTATGTCCAAAACTGAAATAAAACCTAGTTTTATTTAATGGATAGGCTTCTCCAAATCCAATTTGAATAGGTCCCAAAGGACTCAATGTAGCTAAATTTATTCCATAAGAGAAAGTGTGGAAGCTCGCTAAATCAAGGTTATAGATAGGATTTAAAACATTCGTAAAAAATTTATCGAAGCTATTTGAGAAAACTCCGTAATTAATTCTTGATTGTAGATAGATGTTTCTATATGCTTCGAATTGAAGTTCTGTTTTAAAGGCAAGTGCATAAGCTCCACCTAATTCATAATTTCGATATCCATCAAATTCAATTAAATTTCTCATGGGTCTGTCTAATCCTCCGCCATATTGCTGTTCGCTAATCAAGTAATTATTGTCTAAAATTCCTGAACCTCTAATTGTGGTATTAAATGTAATTTTTTTAGATATGGTCTTGTAGTTTCTGACATCAATTTGAAAACGATGCATAGGTAAATTTTCAACATGATATGATTCATTGCCATTATCTAATTTGGTTTTGGAATTAATGTTTAGATGCATACCATATTTAAAAAGAACAATTTTACCTGATTTAGGAAAGTATCTTTGTTTGGTGGTGTTTTTTGATGATTCGAATCCAATACTCAGGTATTTTTCCTTGATTTTGCTGAATTCTCCATCTGTATAAAACAACTTTGCACTGGCTCTTTCTTCGAGGTTTGATGAATTTAAAGATAGATAAATTTGGGCATATGAATTTATATTCAAAGTGCGATTAATTCCCAATTTTAAGAATGAGTAATTGTTAATTAAGTCTCCTAGAATATTTCCATTTTCATATGTAGTAATGATATTTCTATCTGTGTAAAACTGTGTTGTAAACCAGTAGTTCTCTTTGGTTCCGATATACTTATAATAGTGGATGTTCATTTTCGGATTTTCAGAAACATCCACACTTAATAATAATCTTGATGATTTTCCAATTAAGTTTCTAATTGTGCCATTAATGATGAATCCGGTTTTGAGTTCATTGTCGTAAT